>CAZRWZ010000321.1:0-2468 GCA_964603745.1 uncultured Bacteroidaceae bacterium
TTGAACTCGAACTTTATAGTTCAATCTCTTGAGTTTATGGGCAAGCACTAATTAAATGACTATAAAAAATGAAGATTTATAGGTAACTTTTATTACTAATCGGTATAAAAGAGTTAAACGCCTGTGACTTTGTTGTTTATGTTAAAATAGTTGTTTTTATACTATTCTTATTTGGAACAAATAAGAATAGTATGTATATTTGTACATATTTAATAATTTAAAATAAAAGATATGAAGAAATTTTTTTTACACTATTTAACATTTGCATTAGTATTATTTGTTTTTACAGGAGCTAGTGCACAATTTGAGGATGTAATTGTTCGAGAGAACTTATATTCTGAATCAGGAAGCGGTAGCCTTTATCGTTGTACTAGTTACAATGTTTTTACAACAGATTTAGATTATCTTGATACTATTATGGTAGAAGATGATATTAATTTGTTAAATGTTTACTATAATGATGGAACTGCTAATCAATTTTACAGTTTACATGGGATTTCAGGAAAATCTTTAAAAGCAATTTTTAATGGTGATAATGATGAAAGTCAAACTATTGATATTATGCAACTAAGAGATAATTATAATGAATGGTTTATTTTAGATGATGGTACGGTTTCTTTAATAAATCTAAATTTGGTTGCAAAGCATAGTTTTATGCCTAATGAAACTGTTATTATAACAGATAGTTTGTTTAATACAAACGACGAAGAAACTCAATATAACACAACAGCATATTATGTTAAAGCTGTAGCTTCAATGAGTGATTTAGATAATATTATTGTTAGTGATAGTGTTGATTGGATTAATGTTTATATTAAAAATCAAACAAATTCTAACGAGCCATTTATAAGAAGAGATATAACAAGCAATGTTGCAGGTCAATCTTTAAAAGCAATTTTAGAAGCAAATAATTTAACTATAGATTCTCTCTATTTTGATTATAAAGAATGGTTTAAAGATACTTTAGCAAACACAAAATTAGTTAAATTAAATATCAAAGCTATTGATGCAGTAGAAAGTAAGAGAGTTGTAGCTTATGCAAATTTGTATGCAACAGGAGCTCATGATTTATATAAGATGACTGCATTTAAAGTTAAACAAACTGCAGCATTAAGCGATTTAACAAATATTATTATACCCGCATCAACAACTGATTTTGTTAGCATATATAAAACAAAACTTATAGGTTATGAAAGAATAGATGTTACTATTACTTCTGATATTTCATTAGAAGATATTTTAGTAAATAATGGAATTGATATCGCAGATTTAAAAGATAATTATTACGAATGGTTTTCAAAAGAAGATTTTACAACTGAATTATTAAATATTAATATTAAAGCCGTAAAAATTCTTGGAACTTTACCTGTAGTAACAAAAAAAGATAGTCTTTATAATACAGGGTCTTCCGATTATAGAAATACAATTTATTACATAAACAGTAATGCTACATTAAGTGATTTAGCAAACTATACATTAACTGGTGATGCAGGATTAAATGTGTATTTAAAAGCTTCAGACGGAAGTGATTCAACTTTAAATATTTTTGGAACTGCGGGTAAAACATTAGAGCAGGTATTTAATGAAAATAATATTTCTATTAGTCAATTAAGAGATGATTATAGAGAATGGTTTTTAGATAATACAGATTCTCCTATTCTAGAAAAACTTAACGTGAAAGAAAAAACTGTTATTACAGATGCAGAAAAAATTATTGTAACACCAAACCTTTATTCAAGAAAAGGAGCTAATGTATATGAAAATATTTCTTATTATGTAAAAACATCTGCTGATGTAGATGATTTAGATAGTTGGGTATTACCATTTGATATTGAGTGGCTTGATGTGTATTGTAATGTTGCAGGTGTTGATACAGCATACAAACTAACAGGTGTTGCAGGAAATACTTTAAAAACGGCTATTTCTGCTGCAGGTAATAACGAAGGACTTGATATTGATTTTAATACAATTAAATATAACAATGTTCAATGGTTTAAGAATGAAAATAATCAATGGGTATTATTAAGAGTTAACATAAAATCATCTAAGTATTATAGTCCAACTTCAATTAATAATAATACAATTAATAATATGACTATTACCATGTATCCTAATCCTGTAAAAGATGTATTGTATGTTGCATTTGCAAGCAAAGAGGATTTTGTTTATTCTATATATGATACTAATGGTAAATTAATAAAAATAGGAGATTCTTTTAATCAAGAAGCAGGTATAAATGTATCAGGTTTAAATAAGGGTATGTATATATTGAAGATAAAAATAAATAATGATATCTTTACTACAAAGTTTGTAAAATAGAATACGTTTATTTATATAATTAATTAATAATGGTGTTGCTTAAGCAACACCATTATTTGTTTAATCTCAATTAAAATAGAATACCCCCACTACCGCACCAACAATGTCATTAAGTTAAGACGTAAAATTTATAATTTAAGCGTCATTGC
>CAZRWZ010000322.1:0-2462 GCA_964603745.1 uncultured Bacteroidaceae bacterium
TTTAAATTTTGAGCAACAACGCAGAAATCGGACTTTATAGACAAGCTCTACTTAGTCTTATAAACATCAATTCCCATATTATAGAAAATAAACGAATAAATATCGGCATATTCTTCTATAACTTTATCTGTAGGTTTTCCTCCACCGTGTCCGGCTTTGCTTTCTATTCTAATTAACACAGGATTATTTCCTTTGTATTTTTCTTGTAAAGTAGCAATATATTTAAAAGAATGTGCCGGAACTACTCTGTCGTCGTGGTCGGCAGTTGTTACTAAAACGGCAGGATAATCGGCAGTATCAGAAATATTATGTAAAGGCGAATATCCTAAAAGATATTTAAATTGTTCTTCATCATCACTAGAGCCATAGTCGTAAACCCAAGCCGAGCCAATAGTAAATTTATGAAAACGTAACATATCCATAACACCAACGGCAGGCAGTGCAACTTTAAATAAATCAGGACGTTGATTTATAACAGCTCCAATTAATAAACCTCCGTTAGAACCTCCTTGAATGGCTAATTTTTCAGAATTTGTATATTTTTCTGTAATTAAATATTTAGCTGCTGCAATAAAATCATCAAATACATTTTGTTTGTTTAATTTTGTTCCTGCATTGTGCCATTCTTCGCCATATTCGCCACCGCCACGTATGTTTGCCATTGCAAAAATGCCACCATTCTCTAACCAAATTAAACGGGTTACACTAAAACTTGGAGTTAAACTAATGTTAAATCCACCATATCCATAAAGTAATGTTGGGTTGTTTCCATCAAGTTTTATTCCTTTTTTATGTACAATAAACATTGGTATTTTTGTTCCGTCTTTACTTTCGTAGAATACTTGTTTTGTTTCGTAGTTTTCTATATCAAAATCTATTCCCGATTTATAGAAAATTTCTGATTTGTTTTCTGATACCGAATATTTATATATTACTGATGGATATGTAAAAGAAGTGAAGCTGTAAAAAGCAATATCTTTATCTTTTTTACCGTAAGGTAAACTAGCTGTACCTATTGCCGGTAATTTAACATCGTATAAATAATTTCCGTCAAGGTCGTATGCTTCTATCTTAGAACGTGCATCTTTCATATACGATAAAAACATTTTTCCGCCGCTAAATGATGTTCCGTCAAGAACTAAGTCTTTTTCTGCTATAAACTCTTCGGCATTGTCAAAGTTTTGTTCTCCAAATTTAATTTTCATTAATTTACCTTTTGGAGCATCTTTGTTTGTGTTTATAATAAGTGTATTGTCTAAATTTTCTACAATTGATAAATCATAGCCATATTCATTGTTTATTTTTACAAATTCTGAGTTTTCATTTGTTAAATCTTTAACATAAATAATACTTCCTTTTGTTCCAAGTTCGCCTTTGTAAACAAACAGAAAATGTTTGTCTTCGCTTACACCACCACCAAACATAGTTAACGGATTTTCTTTATCTTCCATTATAATTTTATCTTCAGATTGTGCTGTGCCAATTTTGTGATAATATAATCTTTGAAATTGATTTGCTTGTGTTAATGCATCGCCTTCTTTTGGCTCGTCATAAGCAGAATAATAAAATCCGCCATTAAAACAAGAAATACCCGAAAATTTAACCCAAAATAAGTGGTCTTCAATTTCTTTTTTTGTTTCAATATCTCTAATATAAATTTCGTTCCAATCTGAACCACTGCGGGCTACCGAATAAACCAAATATTTTCCATCATCAGTTACGTCTAAACCTGCCAAAGAAACAGTTCCGTCATCAGATAAATTGTTAGGGTCTAAAAGTATTTCGGCTGTGTCTTCTAATGTGTTTTGAACCATTAAAACAGATTGATTTTGTAAGCCATCGTTTTTGTAGTAAAAATATTTACCGCCATTTTCGAATGGTGCCGATTGTTTTGGATAGTCCATTAATTTTGTTAAACGGCTTGCTATTTTATCTCTGAAAGGAATTTGTGCCAAATAATTGTTAGTTACTTCGTTTTCTTCTTTTACCCAAGCTTTTGTTTCTTCAGAATTATCGTCTTCGAGCCAACGATACGGATCGGCTACTTGTGTTCCAAAATATACATCAACGGTATCTACTTTTTTAGTTTTTGGATAATTAAGTTTCATAATCTCTTTAGGTTTTTCGGTAGGATTACAAGCAAAAAGAAATGCTAATCCTAAAATCGGTAATATTATTTTTTTCATATTTAATTAATTTATATTTTTATTATTGACGTTTAAGTTTATAAAAATACTACAATTTTTGTTTAAAAAAAGTAAACATAAAAAAAAACTTAGATAAAAAACTCTCTAGAGTTTAATTTCAATTGGGGTATTTAATTTTTTCGATGTTTGCAGCGAATAGAACTGAACTTGCGAGTTTTTAACCTGTGTTCCTTTAATTATATTTTGTTCTTTTAATGCGAGGTTGTTAATTAGAGCTTGTCTATAAAGTCCGATTTCTGCGTTGTTGCTCAAAAT
>CAZRWZ010000323.1:0-2450 GCA_964603745.1 uncultured Bacteroidaceae bacterium
AGAAACCAAAGTAACAGAAACAATTTATTATTACGAAAAAGATGGTGAAACAATGGAATTTACAGCTGACGAAATTCCTGAAGATAATACTTGGGAATATATAGGCGAAGAAGAAGTTGAAAGTATTAAAACTACTACAAATAAGAATT
Source organism: uncultured Bacteroidaceae bacterium (assembly GCA_964603745.1). Taxonomy (GTDB): domain Bacteria; phylum Bacteroidota; class Bacteroidia; order Bacteroidales; family JAFGXI01; genus CAZRWZ01. The sequence goes on from CAZRWZ010000323.1 coordinate 150, forward strand.
TGCCATTTAGCTTTTTTACTACTGATGAAATAACTTTAAAAACAATAATTCGTTCAAATCCGGGTTTAGTTTTAATTAAAAATGGTACAATAATTAAAAAATGGGCTTATACAGATATACCTAAAAGTGTTGAAAATATTATTTTTGAATAAAGTGTACTCCAAAAAAATAGTTTTTTAGTAAATAGGGTCTGCTGAAAAGCTCTGAGGTATATTAGATTTTTATTTTATAGTTAATTTCCCCTTTTTACTTATTTCATGTTTGTCCTTATCAGTTATAATAAGTTTCCATAAATATATTTCTTTATTTGCAATATTGTTTGAATTGGATAGTTTTCCATTCCAATTTTGGTTAGCTTGCATAGATTTAAAAATTAAATCACCGTAGGCATTGTAGATGTATAAGAAATAATTATACTGTTCAGGGTTTTCAAAAATTGGTCCAAACTCATCATTATCTCCATCATTATTTGGTGAAAATGCATTGGCAATTTGAAATACAGGCTCAATATTTATAATCTTGCTAGTTTCTGATTGACAACCATATTCGTTAATTGCAATAAAACTAACAGTAGTTTCTCCAATACGAGAATAAATGTGTTCTGGGTTTATTTCGTTAGAAAAACACTTGTCGCCAAATTTCCAAATTTGTTTATTGTAATTAAGTCCTTCGAATAAATATCTATTTTCAAAAACAGAGTAATTAAAATCAGCTTTAGGAACATCATATACTGTTATTTCTGTTTCAAAAGAACTTTTTTTAGTGTTGTGTTTGTTATAGCTTGTTAATTTTACAGTGTAAGTTCCAGGTTTTGTATAAGTATGTTCTAATTGGTTTTCAGACGATTTTGCACCATCATCAAAATCCCAAATATAATGTGTATCTTCATTTTTATCATCGGCAGAAAAAATGATTTTTAAAGGCGGACAACCATTGTTAGCCGAAACAGTAAAACTGGCAATTGGTTTGTAATTATCAGTAATATTGTTATCTGTAATAATATCATTTTTTATAATATTGTTATTGGTTTTTACATAAGTGTTTGTAGTGTCTTTATCTATTTTGTTTTTTAAAACTTTGTTTTCAGTTAGCTTAGTGCTATTCATATTATTTACAGGCTGTTTTGTTGTGTTTTCTTCTTTTTTTGTTGATATAATAGGTGTATGCTTTTTAGTATCAACAATAGTTTTTGTATTTTTATTATCCTGATGTGTTATATTAATTATTTTGTTGTTTTTAGCTTTTGTATTAATAAATAAAATTGACAATAAGCTAATAACAACAATGCTTGCAGCTGCAAAATAATACTTAGAGTACGATATTCTCTTTTTTGGTAATTTTTTCTCAAAATTATCCCAGTCAGAATTATCAGCTTGGTATTCAAATGATGATAATTTCTCTTTTATAATATTTTCTATATCAATGTTAGTCATTTAATCTATATAAATTTTCTTCAAATAATTCTCTTAATTTTTTCTTGGCTTTGGCTAGGTTAGATTTTGATGTTCCCTCGCTTATACCAAGTGATGAGGCAACTTGTTTATGCGAATATCCCTCTAATACATATAAGTTGAAAACAGTTTTATAAGCAGGTGATAATTCTTGTATTAATTCAATAATTAATTCAGCTTTTATTTTAACTAAATGTTCTTGTTCAATTAAAACTTCGTCTTCATCTTTAATATTATCGATTATTGATTTTTCTTCGCTATCAAATGTTAATTTTTTCTTTGTTCTAATATGATCTATTGCTGAATTAACAATTATTCGCCTTATCCATCCTTCAAAAGAACCTTCGTTTTTAAAACTTTTAAGCTTTGCAAATACTTTTATAAAACCTTCGTGTAGAATATCTTGAGCTTCATTATAATCAGTTGCATATCTCATACAAACTGCTACCATTTTGCCATAAAAATGCTCATACAAAAGTTTTTGACTTTTCCTGTCTTCTTTAATACACTGTTTTACCAGCTTTCTAACCTCTTCTTTATCAGAAAAATTCATTTAATTTTTAAAACTTAAAATTATGACGAATATTTTTTTTTTTGGTTGCCTAAATATACATGTTTATATGCAAACGAAGTATTTTTATTATTAACATTATTTGTTAATATAATTGAATTGTATTTATCTATAAAGTAAGTATGCTACTGCTAACGAAACTGCAAAACAAAACAAAGCCGTCAAAATTGACGGCTTTGTTTTGTTAGGTTAATTCATAAAATACTTTAACTTTATAAACAGATCTATTAATTGGTCATAAATATTGCTATACTAATGTCTTACAATAAACTTGTCAGT
>CAZRWZ010000324.1:0-2424 GCA_964603745.1 uncultured Bacteroidaceae bacterium
TTACTGTAAAAAGTAATACTAAAATTATTAATTTTGTTTTCATAATATTTAATTTAAAATTTTAATTTTTCTGTCATTATACCAAATCGTAAAACTGTAATTTGATGATTAAAATATATATTATAATAATCCATTCCATAATATATTTGGGCAAATAAGCCAATATCTTCTAAAAACTTAGGGTGATAAAAGAATGTAAAACTTAAATTTAATCTATCTAAAGAAAAGAAATCCCAATTATTTATATCGTCAAACATCCAGTTTGTTTTTCCTTTTAATGAAATAGTTGATTTTTTACTATTTTCTTTTGATATTTTAAATATTGAAAATTGAGTATTCCATCTGTATAAGCTATACAAACCTATTAATTCATCAGCTGTTAAATCTTTAAAATGTATTTGAAAAGAAGTTGAAAAAAATTGAGTAGCATTAAATTTTTTATTATAACTTGTTTTAATAATGCCAAATTCTGTATAATTTGTAGAAAAGTTACCTGATTTAGTATTTATCTCGCCATTAGGGAGATAAAAGTTTTCATCTTGACCATTAGAATGATGAGCTATTTTTATAAACGAACTAAATGTATTTATTTTGGTTGCAGAACTAAAACGATAGTATGCTGTAATTTGTGGCATATAACTTGGTGTACGAACAGGAAATGATTCCTCTTGATACATTCTTATTATTATCTGTGGGGTTAACACTCCCAATAATCTAGAATTTTTACTTGTTCTTATATAAAAATCGGGATTTAAGTTTGCTTCAAACCAAAGAGGTTCTATATTTCCTATATCAGTAGGAAAAGTAATATAACTTTCACCTTGATTTACTTGGGCAATTGTTGTTAATTTAATAATATCAATAGTGGTATCGTTAACAACTTGTGCATTAACAAGAATTGAAAATAATATTAATATATATGTGATAATTTTTTTTAACATAATTATCTGTAAATCGCTACTCCAAAACCTAATTCAATAATATCTTTTACGGGTATTGTATTGTTACCCCATTTACTTGATAAATATAAACCTCTAGTACCTATTCTAACATAAAAAGCAGTACCCGAAGCCGGTGTTTTACTTGCCAAAAGTTTAGTTTTAATTTCGGCACCTATAAATACTCCTGCATTTCTTCCCGGCGACCACCAATAATATCCTTTAGAGTATTTATCAGGTAAAGCAATCCAAAATTCACTACCAAAAGTATGATGTGCATACCACCCGAAATTTAAAGGTAATATTTGTATATTTTCATTAATATTAAATTTTAATAATTTACCTGTTAGTTGTAAGCTGATACTGTGTAAATCTGTAATAGAAAACGCTTTAGGTACGTAACCGTAAAACATTGTTACATCTAATCTATTTTTAAAAAAGGTATAGCCAACTCCAACAGACATAAATCCTATACCTCCTGCATATTGTAGTTTTACATAATTTGGTAAAAACTTTTTAAATTTAGTTGTATCATTATAATCTTTTTTTTGACTAAAACTATTAATTGAAAAAATTAAAGTCAAAACAAGAATATTTAAAATTCTAAAGTTCATATGTTTCAACTTTAATTTTATCATTTTTAATTTCTACAAGGTTAAATTTTTCATGTTCAACGGCATATACATTTATATATGTAATGCTATCGTTAAAAGGTGTTGAAACACTATAATCATGCATGTGCCCATGAGCAACAAATAACACATTGTTATATTTTTTTAAAGTGTTTTCAAAACTAATTTTCAAATTAGGATCAAATTCACCATGCATTGGGGCAACATGAAATAGTACTACAGCCTTGTTAAATGTATTATTGGGTTCTAATTCAGTATCTAACCATGATATATCAGGAACTTTCCCATTCATTTCAAATTCCAAACTATTTGTATTAATTATAATAAATTTTATATCATTGTATATAAAACTAAAATTATATTTACCAAACATTGTTTTATAAGCATCGCCACCATTACCCACTAAATCGTGATTTCCAATAATTGTAATATATGGAACATTAAGTTTTAATAAGTATTTGTTTCCCCATAAATATTGTTGTGGTAAGCCAAAATCTGCTATATCGCCAACATGAATTACAAAATCTATAGGTTTAGTTTTATTTAAATTATTAACTGTATTTACAAAACTATTTAATTCATCAAAATCACGGTGTGTATCTCCTGTAAAAGCTATTCTTACAATACTATCTGTGTTTTTTTGGGCTGTAATTTTTGATATATTTTTATTATTAACATCTGAATTTTCTTCGTCAAAATCAATTACATATGGAGAATAATCAAACATTTTTTTGCAAGAACTAAAAAGTATTATGCTTAATAATGCTAATATGTAAAGCTTTTGTTTCATTTTTTTTAATTTTCCAGCAGATTTCGCTTATTTACGCAGAAAATAATTTGCGTTTATCCACGAA
>CAZRWZ010000325.1:0-2412 GCA_964603745.1 uncultured Bacteroidaceae bacterium
TCACAGGCTTTGAACTCGAACTTTATAGTTCAATCTCTTGAGTTTATAGACAAGCACTATCTAAACGCTCTAAGCTCGAACATCTAAGGTAATAAAGTATGATTTTGCTTTGTTGCTTAGTGCAATTCTTTAGATTAAATCGAAAAAAAACTGTACTTTTGCTTATCATTAATTTTTATAAACAGTGTATTTAAAAAAGCTTTCTATATTAAATTTTAAGAACTACGACGAGGCAAATTTTGAGTTTTCATCAAAATTAAATGCTTTTGTTGGCGACAATGGTGCAGGGAAAACAAATATTCTTGATGCTTTGTATTATTTATCCTTTACAAAAAGTTATTTTTTGCATCAAGATAGTTTAAATGTACAGCACAATAAAGATTTTTTTCTGATAAAAGGAACTTATAATAAAACCGATGAAGAACTTGAATTAAGTTGTGGTTTTAAAAAAGATAAAAAAAAAATATTTAAGAAAAATAATAAAGAATATCAAAAACTTGCCGAACATATAGGTACAATTCCTTTAGTAATGATTACACCTTCTGATTATGTATTAATTTCGGGTGGTAGCGAAGAACGTCGTAAATTTATTGATGGGGTTATATCGCAATACAACAAAGAGTATCTTGATAATTTACTCAATTACAACAAAATATTACAACAAAGAAATCAAACATTAAAACAATATGCTAAAAATGGGTTTTTCGATAAAGATTTGTTATCAATATATAACGAAGCCTTAGTAAAATTTGGAACACCAATTCATCAAGAACGCAAAAAATTTATAAAGGAATTAATCCCTGTTTTTCAGCGATACTACAATCATATTTCGGGTGGCACAGAAAGTGTTGATATGCAATACATATCTCAATTAAACGATGTTTCTTTCGATGATTTAATATCACAAAACATTGAAAAAGACAAGCTGATAACACATACAAGTATAGGTATTCATAAAGATGATATAATTCTTTCTTTGGGTAATTTTTTGATTAGAAAGCTTGGTTCTCAAGGTCAACAAAAAACATATCTGATTGCTCTTAAATTGGCACAATTCGAGTTTATGAGTAAACAAAGTAAATTTAAACCAATTCTTTTGTTTGATGATATCTTCGATAAACTTGACAGCAAAAGAGTTGAGCATATTTTACGCTTAGTTTTAGATAATAATTTTGGGCAAATTTTTATGACAGATGCAAATCAATACAGAATAGAAAGAATATTATCTGAATTGTCGGAGCAATATTCAGTTTTTAATATAGAAAATGGAAAGATAAATGGCTAGGTATGGCGACAGCAAACATATAAAAGAAATTTTGAAACAGGTTTTGAAACAAAATGGAATGAACCGAGGAATTGCCGAAAATTCCGTTATTAATTCGTGGAAAGAAATTGTAGGTGAACGAATAAACAAATCAACCGAAAATATTTATATTAGCAAAAAGATATTATTTGTTAAAATACGTTCTGCCATGGCAAAAAACGAAATTAATTTAATTAAAACTGCTCTTGTAGAAAAAATAAATCAACGAGTTGGATTAAATGTAATAACTAAAATTGTTATAAGGTAAATGAAGTTAAAAAATATAACATATATTATATTGTTTACCGCTATTTTGTTTAGCTCTTGTGGAAAAAACAGTAAGTTCGATTGTTTTAAACGAACTGGCTATGGAATGACCGAAATTAGAGATATCGGAGCTTTCAACAAAATACAAATAAACGGAAAACTTGATGTTGAATTGGTTTCGGGCAATAATGATTTTTCAATCTCGGGCGGAGAAAATCTTTTACCTAAAATAAAAACTGAAATTACTGATAACACTCTTATTATAGACAATGAAAACAAATGTAACTGGACACGCTCTTATAAAAAAGGAAAAATATTGGTATCAATACCAATTAACAAACTTAACGAAATAGAAATAAACGGACTTGGTAGTATAAAATCTATTGATACCATAAATACCGATAATCTTATAGTAAGTTTTGTTACAGGTATTTCAAATTTAGATTTAAAAGTAAAAGCAACAAATTTAGAACTTGTGATACACGATGGCGGCGGAGATATTGTGATTTCGGGTATTAGTAAAAATGTTAATATTTATAATAATGGTTATGCCTATGTAGATTTAGGAAAGCTAAAAAGTAATTATGTTTTTTTGGCCGATAAATCTCAAAACAAAACATTTATAAATGCAAATATGCGTATAGATGTTGAAATATACGATGTAGGTGATGTTTTCTATATAGGAAACCCAAACGAAATTAACTACACTCCATACAATACAGGTAAACTTATTGAACTTGAGTGATAGAACATTGTAATTGATAATTTTTAATTCTTAATTTAAGCTTAACCATTTAGCAATTAGTAATGTGTAATTAGTAATTAACAATAGAACAGTTTAA
>CAZRWZ010000326.1:0-2411 GCA_964603745.1 uncultured Bacteroidaceae bacterium
TAAATTACAATAACTTTGTATAAAATTTAAAAATCTCAGAAATGAAAAAAACTACATTTTTTATATCAGTAATTTTATTTGTAACAATATTATTTTCATGCGATGTGTTGCAACAAGCAGCAGAACAATTGCCTGTAGATGATTATCTTAATAAACCATTAACCGAGCAAGAGGTTGCCGATGGGCTGAAAGAAGCACTTCGTGTTAGTACAGATACTGCTGTTAAACTTGTATCTAAAAACAATGGTTTTTTTAAGGATAATGCAATAAAAATACTATTGCCGCCAGACGCAAAAGTTATTATGGATAACAAAGATAACGCAGCATTAAAAGCAATTGGTATCACAAAATTAATTGATGATGTTATTCTAAGAATGAACCGTTCTGCTGAGGAAGCTTCTAAAAAAGCTACTCCAATTTTTGTTAATGCAATTAAATCTATGACAATTACCGATGCTTTTGCAATTCTAAAAGGTGCCGATAATGCTGCCACAGAATATTTTAAAAAAACAACATCAGCACAATTAAAAACTACTTTTAAGCCAAGTGTTAAAGCAGCTTTAGACAAACCTTTGGTAGCAAACGTATCTACAACAAAATCGTGGAATACACTAACTACAAACTACAATAAAGTTGCACCATTAATTGGCAAGGATAAAGTAAATTCTGATTTGGTTGATTATGCAACGCAGAAAACAATTGAAGGTTTGTTTAAGAAATTAGCCGAAGAAGAAAAGCAAATAAGAAAAGATCCTTTGGCACAAGTAACCGATATTTTAAAACGAGTTTTTGGAACTAATTAATTTATTATTTTGAACAGATTTGGTCATAAATATAGAATCTCAATTTTTGGAGAATCGCACGGAGAAAAAATAGGTCTTGTTATTGATGGTTGCCCTGCAGGGATTGCCATTTCTGAAAAAGATTTTGAAAAAGATTTGCTACGCAGAAAAAGCGGTGCAAAAGGAACAACACCAAGAATTGAAAGCGATAAACCCGAAATTGTAAGTGGAGTTTTTAACGGAAAAACCACAGGTGCTCCTTTAACAATTTTGTTTTCTAACGATAATACAAAATCTAAAGATTATAGCAATTTGGTAAATCACCCACGACCAAGCCATGCCGATTTTGTTGCAGAAGTAAAATATGATAGTTTTCAAGATTACCGTGGTGGTGGGCATTTTTCTGGTAGAATTACATTAGTGCTAGTAGCAGCAGGTGTGGTTGCAAAAAAGATTATTAATGATATTGAAATATCTGCAAAAATAACGGAACTACAAGGAAATAAAAATATAGAACAAGCACTTGATAATGCAATAAAACAAGGCGATAGCATTGGCGGAATTATAGAGTGCAAAGCAAATAATATTCCTGTTGGATTAGGCGAACCATTTTTTAATTCGGTAGAATCTCAAATATCTCATTTAGCATTTTCAATTCCGGGTATTAAAGCAATTGAATTTGGTGCAGGTTTTGAAGGAACAAAAATGTTTGGCTCAGAATTTAACGACAATTTTATTGACAGAAACGGAAAAACCGAAACGAATAATGCAGGCGGAATAAACGGTGGCATTACAAACGGTAACGAGCTCGTTTTTCGTGTGGCAGTTCGCCCAACGGCAAGTATTTCTAAAGCACAAAAAACATTTAATCACGAAAGCCTAGAAATTGAAGAATTAACAATAAAAGGTCGCCACGATTTATGCATAGCATTGCGTGTTACTGTTATTATTGAAGCAATAACTGCTATTGCTTTGGCTGATTTTAGTTTATAGCTATTAGCCTAAAAGCAAACTCGCAAGCTCAGTTTTGTTCGACGCAAGGCTTGATGTATTAAATATCCTAATTGCAATTAATTTTTATAAAAAACTACTATTGATGATGATATGGTTCTCCTTTTATGATTGTAAAAACTCTGTAGAGTTGTTCCACAAATATTAATCGTACCATTTGATGCGAAAATGTCATTTCTGACAAAGCAATTTTTTTGTTTGCTGCTTTGTAAACTTCATCAGAAAATCCATATGCTCCTCCTATAATAAAAACAAGAGTTTTTAATGATTTTATAGTTTGCTTTTCCATAAATTTAGAAAATTCTACTGATGAAAACGTATCGCCATTCTCATCTAATAAAACTATAAAATCTGTGTTTTTTATATTCTTTAGAATAAGTTCGCCTTCAATCTTTTTTTGTAAATTTTCGTCTGTTTTTTTATTCTTTTTTATATCAGGAATAACAATGGTATCAAATTTTATATAATGTTTTAAACGCTTTGTATACTCATCAATTCCTTGTACAAAATACTTTTTATCGGTTTTACCTATTGTTATTAATTTTATTTTCAATTTTACTTAAATTAGTTGTGAGAACTTCTATTAATTATTTTATTACAATAAACAAAAATAATAAA
>CAZRWZ010000327.1:0-2395 GCA_964603745.1 uncultured Bacteroidaceae bacterium
AAACTTTATAACTAAATAAAAAATATGTGGCTAATAAATATAAAAACATTCATAAAGCATCTGTTAAAGAATAAATTATATTCTGTAATAACAGTTGTTGGCTTTGCAATTTCTTTAACATTTGTAATTCTTTTAAGCGTTTATCTTAAAAATGAATTATCGGTAAACAAAAAACAAACTAAAAAAGAAAGAATTTATCGTTTAGTTAATGAAAAAACTGATGGGAATGCCCCACCAATAGCTGAAATGTTAAAAAGTAAGTATCCCGAAATAGAAAGCTATACACGAATATTTACAAATAATTCTTTGGTAAAAGTTCCGAACAAGGACGAAATGATTAAGTTCAGTTCGTTACTTGTAGATTCCGACTTCTTTAAAATGTTCGATATTCATATTATTGACGGTGATAAAAACAACTTATTAACTACCAAAAATTCAATAATATTAAGCAAGGAATACGCACAAAAGGTGTTTGGTAACAAATCACCTGTTGGAAAACAAATAAGTATAGATGATAGAATCCCTTGTACAGTTACAGGTGTTTTTGATAATCTTACAAAAGATACGCATTTTGAAAAAACAGATGGTATTATAAACTTTAAACTTATTGCTGATATTTGGATGTTTCCCGAAGTATTGACAACCACTAACAATTGTTCTTTTGGTATTTATTTTTTAGAAACAGGAAATTCTAACTTACCAAGTAAAGCACCGGAAATTTTAAAATATTTTAAAGAAAATTATTGGATTTATGAACGGGAACAGGCGAAAGAAGTCGTTTTTGAACCTTTATCTGATGTGTATTTTAGCGATATTCAAGGGACAGGAAGCAGACACAACAGCAAAATATTAGTTAGTATTTTAATTATTATAGTTGTCTTAATTTTAGTACTTTCTATTATTAATTATATGAATCTTACAATAGCTCAATCAGGAGTAAGAGCAAAGGATATTGCTATTCGTAAATTACTCGGGAGCAGTCGTTCAGCTTTAATAAGACAGCATATTTTTGAATCTGTAGTCCTTATTTTATTTTCATTTGCCATTGGGATATTCTTAGCTTTTTTAGCTGAAAATACTTTTAATAATTTATTACAAACAGATTTACATTTAATATCAAGTTTTGGATTATCAACAATATTAATTGCATCTGTATTTATTATTTTAATAGGTGTAATATCAGGAATAATCCCTGCATTTATAATAACCAAATTAAAAGCAGTTAACATAATTAAAGGTGGATTTAAACGAAAAAGCAAAGCTGTATATTCTCGTATTCTTATTGGATTTCAGTATGTTGTTGTAATTATTCTGTTAATTTCCACAATGGTTATTTCTCAACAATCTAAATTTATGATGAATAAAGATTTGGGTTACAATAAAGAAAATATTATTCAATTACCTAATTATCTTGATAAAAGTCAAGAAAAGACATTAACAAGAGAATTTTTTAAAATACCCGGTATTAAAAATGTTTCGTTTGTTGCAGGAAATCCAGTTGATGGAGGTAATAACAACTCGTTTCTTTATAAAGATAAACCTGTAAGTTTTCAGGTTTTTATTGTAGATTCTGCTTTTTTTGAAATAACAAAAATTAAGATTAAACCAACAGGTGTTGCATATTCATCTGATGGTATTTGGCTAAACCAAACTACTATAAATAAGCTGAGCTTAGATTCTTTACCTACTAATTTTATCGGGAAACCTGTTTTAGGTATTGTGGAAGATTTTAATTTTCAACCGCTAAATCAACAAATAGGTATGCTAATAATTGAGCAAATGGATACAACAAGCTATCCTTGGAATATATTAGTCCAAATAGATGGTGAAAATACAACAGAAACACTTTCCGAAATGGAAGATGTTTACAAGAAATTTACCGATGGAGTTACGGTAGATTATGAATTCTTAGACCAAACCGTAGCTAGTTGGTACGAGAAAGAACGTAGAACAGCAAGCATAATTAAATATTTTTCTATACTCTCGATAATTATATCGGTAATGGGCATTTTTGCAATGTCTATTTTTTATAATCAACAAAAAATAAAAGAAATTGGCATTAGAAAAGTTAATGGAGCAACAGTTTTAGAAATAATAAAAATGCTTAACAAAGATTTTATTAAATGGATTGCTATAGCTTTTGTTGTAGCTGTTCCAATTGCATATTATGCAATGAGTAAATGGCTCGAGAATTTTGCTTATCGCATTGAATTAAGTTGGTGGGTATTTGCTTTGGCAGGATTAATAGCCCTTGCAATAGCTCTTGTAACAGTAAGTTGGAATACTTTTGTATCTGCAAGAAAAAATCCTGTTAAATCGTTAAAATATGAGTAGGTTTTTATGATACAATGATATAATAAAAAGCACCATAGGTGCAAAATCTTTGTAAACAAAG
>CAZRWZ010000328.1:0-2380 GCA_964603745.1 uncultured Bacteroidaceae bacterium
TTTTTCTTATATGTTCCTTTTATGTCTTATATGGTTAATTACTTTAAATTTTTAAAAAGTTTAACATTTTTATTATAATCAATATCAATTTTTTTTGTGATTAAAAACGAGCGTGCTTTAATATAACCTTTCATATTTAGCCCTGCTTTATTAGATAATAATGAGCCAAGAAAAGCTAAGCCACCTTGTTTCACATTTTCCATTTTAACTCGCACACTAAATTTATGTGTATCATTAGAATTTGCAGGTATCTTCACTTTCTTAAATTTACTTACTTTCCCTAAACTAACGCCATTCATTTCTATATTGATATCAGCTTTTGTTACTTTAAAACCAAAGTTGTTTGTGTTTTTTATAGGTATAAGAATATCTACGTCAATGTAATCTTTGTTCATTTCTACAATACTTACACCTTCGATATTTCCTACACTTATATCTTTTACTTCGCAAGACGAAAAAAAGAAAATACTTATAATTGCTATTAATATTAATTTGATTTTCATAGAAAGTTTTTATAATTATTCAAAATCGGTGTAAAGTAGATATTTTTTTCTGATTTGTTTAAATGCATCTAAATCTTTTTTCCAAGTAGCATGAATTTCTGCAGATTGCATTCTAAATTTTAATTGTTCTTTAAATTCGCTGTTTCCTGCTAAAAGATTGAAACTATCGGTAAAAAAATCGTCTCCACCACCAACATTTGCATAGGCTTTTACTAAACAAGCTATGCCTATTTCTTTTTTGTTGACAATATAATCTATTCCGTTATCTCTCGCATCGTATCCTTTACATTTAACTCCTTCAAATTTTGGGTGCTTTGCTCCGGGCATACTTTTAGGTGTAAATTCTACATATCCATCAGCTAAATCGGGGTGTCCCACTAATTGAAAAGGGGCATCGGTTCCACGTCCTACACTCATAACAGTTCCTTCTAACATACAAAGTGTTGGGTAATAAAAAACAGCAACCATATTTGGTAAATTTGGTGATGGTTTTACAGGTAATTTATAAAATTTATTATGATCCCAGCCCTCACAAGTTACGTAATCTAATTTACATTTTTCTCCATCTTTTAACCAGCCTTCTTCATTTATCATTTTGGCATATTCTGCCATCGACATGCCGTAAACAATAGGTATTGGCTGCATACCTATAAACGATTTATATTTTGGTTTTAATACAGGTCCATCTACAAAATATCCGTTAGGATTTGGACGGTCTAACACAATTATTTCTTTATTATTTTCGGCACAGGCTTCCATAACATATTGCAATGTAGAAATATATGTATAAAATCTTGTTCCAACGTCTTGTATGTCAAAAATTACAATATCAATTCCTTTTAAATCTTCGGCAGTTGGTTTTTTGTGTTTCCCATAAAGTGATATTACGGGTAAGCCGGTTTTTGTGTCTTTTCCGTTTGCGATTGTTTCTCCTGCATCGGCAAATCCTCTAAAACCATGTTCGGGTGCAAATATTTTTACAATGTTTACTTTTAATGCTAATAAACTATCAACTAAATGAGTATTTCCAATCATTGAGGTTTGATTACCAACAATAGCAACTTTTTTTCCTGCAAGTTTTGGTAAATAAACATTTGTTCTGTCTGCTCCTACTTTTATACTATCGGTGTAATTTATGGCGTAAGAGTAACTTATAAAGATACCTAAAGCTAATAGTAAGAATGTTTTTTTCATATCATATTAATTTAAAATTGTTAGTGTATAAAAATAAACAATAATTGTGCGGTTTCAAATAATTTAACAATTATTAAAATTAATGCATAAAAAAAGACCTTACATTTTGCAAGGTCTTTTTCTGTATAAAATTTTAAACAGAATTATTCAACTGTTTCTTCAGTATTTTCAATTTCATCAGAAACAGCAGTTGTATCACTATCAACATTTGTAGTGTCTGCATTCATTTCTTGAGTATCATCTTCATTTGAAATTATTGTTAATCCTGAATTTTCATCAGTTTCTTCAGCTTCTGTTGTTTCAGTTCCAGTGTGTGCCTTAAGTTCTGCACCTTCCATATCACAATTTCTATCAAACATTGCTTTTTGAATTTCGTTAGAACCTTCTTGATGAGCTCCAACTTTAATAAACATCTTAGAATCTAAATGTAATTTTATTTCATCAGAAATTTTGATAGTTTCAACTTCATGCTTTACCTCAACCTTTACTGGTTCAGCTTCTTCTTCAGCACCAATTATATGCTCTTGTGCCCAATAAGTACCAATACCTGCAAAATATCCAATTAATGCTAAGAAAGACATTTTTTTCATATACCAGATAAAGTCTATTTTTTCCATTCCCATTGCAGCAACTCCGGCAGCAGAACCGATAATTAAGATAGATCCACCTGTACCAGCAGTAAA
>CAZRWZ010000329.1:0-2375 GCA_964603745.1 uncultured Bacteroidaceae bacterium
TATTTTCAATATTTTGCAAGCCTTGTTCTTTATGTTTTTTATACACCATTTGAAAAAATGAAAAATGAAAAAAAAAATAATGTATATTTGTAATCTCAATTAGAAAAATATGGAAAATCATAAACTTATTGCAAAAACATTTTACGGACTAGAAGAAGTTTTGGCTAAAGAAATTAAAACTATTGGCGGAAAAGATATTCAGGTTTTAAACCGTGCTGTAAGTTATACAGGTAACGACGAAATATTATATCGTTCTAATTTACAACTAAGAACAGCTTTGCGTGTTTTTAAAAATATTAATTCGTTTAATTTAAGAAATGAAAATCAACTTTATTCGGGTATAAAAAAAATGGATTGGACTAAGTTGATTAATATAAAACAATCGTTTGCGGTAAATGCTACTGTAAACTCAAAATATTTTACTCATTCTCAATATGTTGCACTTAAAACAAAAGATGCTATTGCCGATTGTTATCGCGAAAAGCAAGATATAAGACCAAGCGTTGACAGAGAACGCCCTGATGTTCTTATAAATATACATATTAGCCACACCACTTGCGATGTTTCTATTGACACCTCTGGTCGCCCCTTAAATCAACGTGGGTATCGCGACAGAACTGTTGATGCACCTATGAATGAGGTTCTTGCTGCAGGTTTAATAGCTCTCTCTGGTTGGGACGGAAAATCTAATTTTGTTGATATTATGTATGGTTCGGGTACAATTTTGATTGAAGCGGCAATGTTTGCAAGAAATATCGCACCAAGCAAAAATAGAGAATATTTTGCTTTTAAACATTGGGACGATTTTAACAAAGAATTATTTTTTGAAATTTTAGACGATTTAAAATCAAAAGAAATTAAATTTGAACAAGAAATTACAGGTTGCGATATTTCACGAAGAGCTTTTACTATTGCTAAAGAAAATATTAATTATGCTAATTTAAAAAACACAATAACAGTTGTAAAAAAAGATTTTGAAAACTTTGAACCACCAGAAGGTGGAGGTGTTATGATAACAAATCCTCCGTATAACGAACGAATGCCTGTAGAAGATTCAATTGCATTTGTGAAACAAATTGGCGATACATTTAAAAATAAATTTAAAGGATATAATTGTTTTGTCTTTTCTGGCGATTTACAATCGATAAAACACCTTGGGCTAAAAGCTCGCAACAAAACAAAAATGTATAATGGCTCTATAGAGTGTAGATTTAATAAATATGAAATTTATTAATTAGAGATTGTCTATAAAGTCCGATTTCTGTGTTGTTGCTCAAAATCCAAATCTTCACACACCCCCGAAATAAATCGGGACATGCTTTGACCTCGAACTTTATAGTTTATCTCTTAACTTTATAGACAGACCCTAATTATAAAGATTTAACAAGTAAAGAAATTAAATTTATCAGGTCATTTCTGGCAACAACCTATTGATTATGATTTTAACACATCTAAATATTTTACAGGAGGAGCAATCGATGCAGATTTAAAATATTGGGTTTTAAATAAGCTAAACAAAGCTATATCCGGATTTTCGATTAATTTAGGTTTTATATATAAAACAAAAGGTTTTTTACCCGAAGAACTTTATCTTGATGAGCATTTTGGAATTAGAATAGGTGTGTCACTAAAGCTGTAAATCACCACTATATATTAAAAAAATATAAGTTTACTCTGAATTTATCTTAAAAAAAATTAGGATATTTTAAAATATTTTATTATATTTGAAACATATTTGCAATAAAAACGTAAGCGATGAAATATTTTTTTTTACTATCAGTAGTTATCTTAGTGTTTTTTTCTTGTAATAACGACATTGAGAAACAAAATAACAAAGTTGAATTTAAGGTTGGTAAACGCTCTTATTCAGGACAAATTGTTGAATTTTATAAAAATGGAACTCGTAAATATCTTGTTAATTACGACAATGGTATTAAAGATGGCGAATACGAAACTTGGTTTAAATCAGGTAATACAAAAGTTGAAGGAAATTATAAAGATGGCAAAAGAATCGGTACATGGAAATGGTACGATGAAAAAGGAAAAGCTTATTTTGCTGTAAAATACGACAATTCTAAACTAGGAGCATTATAATTTTACATCTATTCTCCTATTATTTTCACCAATACTCTTTTGCGGCGTTTACCATCAAATTCGCCATAAAAAATTTGTTCCCAAGGGCCAAAATCTAATTTACCGTTTGTTATGGCTACAACCACCTCTCTGCCCATAATTGTACGCTTTAAATGTGCATCGGCATTATCTTCGTAAGTATTATGATTATATTGAGAATAAGGCCGTTCCGGAGCTAAACTTTCTAACCATTTTTCAAAGTCTTGATGCAAACCGCTTTCGTCATCATTAATAAAAACACT
>CAZRWZ010000330.1:0-2363 GCA_964603745.1 uncultured Bacteroidaceae bacterium
CTATGTACAAAAAAGCCCTCTTATATTATAATGGTAAGAGGGCTTTTTATATGTGATTTGTAATTATTTTAAGATACTCTTAGAAATTACTAAGCGTTGAACTTGATTTGTTCCTTCGTAAATTTGAGTTAATTTAACATCACGCATAATTTTTTCTACATCGTAATCGTAAGAATAGCCATCGCCTGCCATAACTTGAACGGCATCTGTTGCAATTTCCATTGCCATATCGGTTGCCCAATATTTTGCCATTGCAGAGCTTAGTCCAGGGTTTTTAACACCTGCATCATATTCCCAAGCAGCTTTCCAAGTCATAAGTCTTGCGGTTTCTAATTTTGTTGCCATTTCGGCAAGCATAAATGCTATTGCTTGTTGTGCAGAAATAGGTTTGCCAAACTGAATTCTGTTTTTAGACCAATCTCTTGATGTTTCAAAAGCTCTACGAGCAGCACCTACTGCAAGAGCAGCAACACCAGTACGAGTTCTATCGAAAGTTTTCATTGCAATAATAAAACCATAGCCTTCGCTACCAATAAGGTTTTCTACAGGAACTTCTACATCGGTAAAAATAATTTCGTTTTGAACAGATGCTTTTTGTCCCATTTTTTGCATACGGGGTTTAATTTCAATACCCGGTGTGTCGGTTGGAACTAAAATTGCAGATAAACTACGTGAGCCTCTATCTGGGTCAACTAAAGCAAAAACTGTTAAAACTGAAGAAACTTCAGCATTTGTAATAAATCTTTTGTGTCCGTTGATAATATATTTATCGCCTTTTTTAATTGCAGTGGTTTTAATTCCTTGAACATCTGAACCTGCATTCGGTTCTGTTAAACAATATCCAGCAACAGCTTTTTGCTCAACAATTTGACCAAACCATTTTTTCTTTTGTTCTTCGGTTGCTGCTACATAAAGTGGGGTTAAAGCTAATGTATTTGCATCAATACTAATGCCTGTTCCTATACATCCAAATCCTAATTCTTCAGAAGCAAGAGAGCCTTCAAAAAGATTAAATCCATTTCCTCCGTATTCTTTAGACATTAATCCGTTCATAATGCCTTCGTCATATGCTTTTTTTACTATTTCCCATGGAAATTCTGCTTTTGCATCAAGTTCTCTTGTTTTTGGAATAATATACTTTGCAGTAAAATCTCTGTATTTTTCAACAATCTCTTTTTGTTTTGGTTCTAATGAAAAATCTATCATATTAATTTAATTTTTTAATTTTTTTCGGACAGCTAAAATACAAATTTTACTTGAGACTAAAGAATTTTTAAGAATTTTTGTTATTTTTGTTTTTATAAAATCATCAAAATGAAAAGCATAATCTATGTTATACTTCTTGCTTTAGCCTTTCAATCGTGCGAATTAGTTTTTAATAAACAAAACGTGAAAGAGATAATAAAAAGTGCTAAGCCACAAAAAACAAAATCCTCATATAGAGATGGTTTGTATGTTAAAAAATATAATAATGGTAAGATAAAAACAGCAATAAATTATACTGATGGATATAAAAATGGAGTGGCTAAAGAGTATTATCCCGATGGAAATCTAAAGGCTGTTTATCATTATAATTATAATAATAAAAATGGATTGGTTACAAAATACTATACTTCTGGTAGAGTTAAATGGGTGGCAGATTTTAAAAATAATCAGAAAAATGGTTTTGTAAAACAATATTATTTAAACGGCAAATTAAAATCTAAGCAAAGTTTTGTGCGAGATATTCCTTTGCCTGATTTAGAAGAGTATAAAAAAGATGGTTCTTTAGTTACAAAGTATCCTAAGCTTATTGTTGATAAGAATATAAAAACTGAAGGAGGATATAAAAATTCTACTTTAACAATTCGGCTATCTTACGGAAATGAAAAAACTAAATTCTATTCCGAAAAAATTGATACAACTATAGATTTGGCTTATAACTTATATATTATACCAAAAAATGGAGGAAATATTGTTACAGTAGAAAAAAATGTTAGAATAGGTAATAATCATATTGATAATGTTACACTTACAGCAATGTATAAAACTAAATTCGATAATTTAAAATTGTATTATTGGGATACGGAATTTTAAAATTTGAAAAAGTAAAATATACTCAATCCATAGGTTTAAACTACGAATAAAATTAGTTATGCATAACAAGACCTTAGATATTAAACTTTAGACCAAAAGAAAACCTTCTTGATCATAATTGCCCGATGGTAATTAGTATCTGTCCATAAAGTCAAGAGATTGAACTGAAAATTTTAGTTCAATGGCGTGTGAGGAATTTAAACCGCAGAATACAAAGGTATTTGAAAATTTGAATTTTGAGCAACAACGCATAAATCGGACTTTATAGACAAGCACTACTTAGTATT
>CAZRWZ010000331.1:0-2342 GCA_964603745.1 uncultured Bacteroidaceae bacterium
ATACGCTATTGTAAATGCAAACTTTTTAAAACATATGTGCTTATAAGTTTGCATTTACAAATGTTAAAATCATAGTTTTCAGCAGACCCTACCTATTAATAAATTAAAGAATCCGCTATATAGTTTATTTTTAGTACAATTTGTTTCATTTTTTTGATTAAAAATAATAAATCATTGTAAATTTAATATCTTTTAACTACATTTACGCTGAAAAAAAAACGCTATTCAAATGAAACTTAACAATAATAGAATATCCTTATTAATCATATTTTTATTGATTTCATTTTTTTCATTCGCTCAAAAAAATGTAGAATTTAAGGAAGAAAACTTTGATAATGAAGATGCTTACTATGATGCTTATGATGAGCTACTTGATGGTAACGATAATTATGCAGAAGAACTATATATTCTTGCATTAAAACAATTTCTTATTGCACAAGATTTTAACCCAAACAATGCTCAATTAAATTATAAAATTGGAGTTTGTTATCTACATACAAATAAAAAATACGAAAGTTTAAAGTATTTAAAAAAAGCAAATCAACTTGACCCTACAGGCATAGAAGATATAGATTATAGCTTTGGACAAGCCTATCAATTTGTATTAAAATTTGATGATGCAATTAAATATTATAACAAATATCTGAGCAAAGCTACCATCGATGCTAAAAGAAAAAACGAGGTGTTAAAAAAAATAGAAGAATGCAAAAACGGAAATTATTTAACTATGCACCCTGTAGCAGGTATGGTAATTAACCTAAAAGATATAAATACAGAATATCCGGAATATAGCCCAATGCTTACAGCCGACCAAGAAAAAATATTTTTCACTTCGCGAAGAAAAGGAACAACAGGAGGGAAAAAAGATGCATTTGATATGATGTATTACGAAGATATTTATATGGCTACTAAATATGATAATATTTGGGGACCAGCAAAACAAATTAAAGGAAATGTAAACACAAATAAACACGATGCAAATGTTGGATTGTCTAACGATGGGCAAACACTGTATATTTATAGAAGCGATAAAAACAACGGAGACCTCTATGAAAGCAAATTAGATGGAGATGTATGGGGTACCCCAAAAGCATTGCCAACGCCAATAAATTCTAAATATCGAGAAACTTGCATGTCTTTATCTCCTGATAAAAATATAATTTATTTTATAAGTGACAGAAAAGGTAGTTTTGGGGGACAAGATATTTTTTATTGCGAAAAACAAGATGATGGAACTTGGGGCGAAGCAAAAAATATTGGAGATTCTATAAATACAAAATATAATGAAGATGGCGTTTTTATACATCCTGATGGTAAAACATTGTATTTTAGTTCGCAAGGACATAACACAATGGGGGGATTTGATATTTTTAAGTCTGTTAAACATGCCGATGGAACTTGGGGAAAAGCAGAGAATATAGGTTACCCTATTAATACCGCCGAAAACGACCTGTCTATTGTAGTTTCTGCCGATGGACAAACGGGTTATTATACATCAACAAAATCTGATGGTTATGGTAATAAAGATATTTATAAAATTTCATTCTCTGAAACAGACGAAAAAAACAAAGAGGCTAAATTAACTCTTGTAAAAGGTGTAATTGTTGATAAAAACACAAGAATTCCTATTGAAGCAAATATTGAAATAACAGATAACGAAAAACAAGAAAAAATTGCTGTTTTTAAATCTAATAAAAAAACAGGTGAATTTTTAATTTCGTTACCAGTAGGTAAAAACTATGCTTTAACTATTCTAAAAGAAGGATATCTTTTCTATTCTGAAAATTTTGATTTAGTAGATTCTTTAGATTTTCAGTTAATAAATTTAGATATTTCTTTAAGCGATGTTGAAGTAAACTCTACCGTTGTGCTACGTAATATTTTCTTCGATTATGGCAAAACTATACTTAAAGAGAATTCAATATTAGAATTATCTAGAGTAATTAAGCTTTTAGAAAAACATCCTGAAATGAAACTCGAAATCGCAGGGCATACCGACAATATTAGTTCTTATAAATTCAATTTAAAACTATCGCAAAAAAGAGCAAAAGCTGTTGCTGATTATTTAATTACGAAAGGTATTGAAAAGAATAGACTTATTACTAAAGGGTATTCCTACAAAAAGCCAATTGCTGATAATAAAACGGAAGAAGGGCGAACCAAAAATCGTAGAGTTGAATTTAAAATTTTGGGGTATTAATAACTAATCTGCAAAATCCCACTTAATATGATGTGCCTCAGAGCTTGTCTATAAAGTCCGATTTCTGCGTTGTTGCTCAAAATTTAAATCCTCAAACACCTTTGTATTCTGCGGTTTGAGTTTTTTAGAAGACACTATTAAA
>CAZRWZ010000332.1:0-2341 GCA_964603745.1 uncultured Bacteroidaceae bacterium
TTTGTGATAACTTGTTATGTGTTTCTCAGCAGACCCTATTTAACAAACTCATTATCAAAAGATTTTATTTCTTCTATATTACCCTGTGCCTCAATTTTTCCATTGTTTAGTACAATAATCTTATCCGAAATTGCAAAAGCTTCTTTGTGGTCGTGAGTAACATAAATAATTGTAATTTTAAATTGCTCTTTAATATTTTTGATATAAGATAAAATCTTATGTTTTAGTTTAACATCAAGGTTTGCAAGTGGTTCGTCCATTAACAATATTTTTGGTTTAAGCACCAAAGAACGAGCAATTGCAACAAGCTGTTTTTGTCCGCCCGAAAGCTGATGAGGATATTTTTCTGCTTGGTTTTTAATTCCGAAAAATTCTAAAATATCAGTAACTTTTGTTTTTATATCATTTGCTTTTTGCTCTTCTAAACCAAAGGCAATGTTTTTATAAATCGTAAAATGTGGCCAAAGTCCCAAATCTTGAAATACAAAACCAATTTCTCTTTTATCTGGTGAAATTATTGATTTACCGTTTTCTGTAACTGTTTTATTATCAATAATTACACTGCCTTTTTTTGGCATTTCTAAACCTGCAATTAAACGCAAGATTGTAGTTTTTCCGCAACCCGAATCGCCAAGCAAACAAGTTAGCTCGTTTGCATTAAAACTAATATCAAAATTATTCAGAACATTTGTTGTTCCATATAAATGTGTAATATTTTCTAGTTTAATTATCGACATATTTTTTAAAAGCTAATTTTGAGATTAAATAAAATCCCGATATCATCAACAAACTTACAGAAAAAACAATCAATGTCATAGAACTTGTTAAAGATTGTGGTGCATTTGCCATTATTGTGTAAACTTTTATTGGCATGATTTCGGTGCCGGGCGGATAAAGCATTATTGTTGTGCCGAGTTCGCCAATACTAAAAATAAAACTTATTATAAACGAAGCAAATAATGCAGGTAAAATTAATGGAATTAATATTTTTCGTATTCGCGATGAATTAGAAATACTTGCAATTTGTGCCGCTTCGTCAAGCGATTTTGGTATTTGTTTTAGTGCATTTTCAATTATTTTTGTCGAGATAAACGAAAATTTACCAACATAAGCTATAATTATTATCGCATAGCCAGAATAAATAAAATTAAGCATTGGTTGATTATAAAACTTTATTAAACTTATGCCATATATTGTTGATGGAATTGCAAATACGATAAGTAAAACCCAATCAGTTTTTTTATATTTTACAGAATAGTTTGCAACAACAAAGCCAACAAAAACAATAATTATTGCACCTATAAATGCCAAAAAGAAAGAACTAGCAAACGTAGGCAATAACAATTCTAAAGCTTTAAAAAAATTAGTATCCCCGCCCAAAAATGCTTGAATAAAAAGCACAATAAAAGGTAAAACTACCGAAAGAATAAGCCAAGTTGTTAGAAATAAATTACTGATTATTGGGTTTTTAAGTTTATAAAACTTGCTTTTTGTCCCCTTATTACCAATTGATAAAAAACTTGCTTTACTTAGATATTTTCTATCGGCAAACAAAAGAGAAACACAAATTATTATTAAAAAAAGCGATTGCAAAATTGCTAAGGAATGATTGTAGAATGCCGAAAATTGGGTAAAAATCTCGGTAGTAAAAACTTTTACTCCAAAAAATGCAGGAACAGAAAATTCCGATAAACTGAAAATAAAAACAAGTATAAAAGAACTAATTAAAGCAGGTTTTACAAGTGGGAGAATAATTTTGTACATCACTTTGTTAAAGCTTGTTATTATAAATCCACTTTCTTCTATTTGCGAGTTAATATTCGATAATGCCGAGCCAATTATCAAGATAGATAAGGGCGTGTAAACAAATGTAAGAACTAATATCACACCAAAAAATGAAGAAATTAAATTGCAGTTTCCTAAAAGTAAATAAAAAAAATCTTTATAGGCAACAGCTAAAATATATGGCGAAATAAACAGAGGGATTAACAAAACAAGTTTAAAAAAATTGCTAAATCGTGTCTTTATTTTGTAAAGCATAAAAGCCAAAATAGCACCAAAAAAAATAGTGAAACTTGCCACCGTAAATGCTAATAAAATACTTTTTGCTAATAGTAGAAATGTATTTTTATCAAGTTGTTTAATGTTTTCTGTAAAAGAGCTGTCTCCAAAAAACATAGAGAATATTGTATAAACAACAGGTAGAATTATAAAAAATATAATTGCTAAATAAATACTAATATTTAAAATGTTTTTCTTCACTAAGTGATTTTTCTCTAAAAGTATAAAAGTTTTTAGAATTGAAGATATAAGATGTTAGATTTAGATTATATTTTCTTGC
>CAZRWZ010000333.1:0-2340 GCA_964603745.1 uncultured Bacteroidaceae bacterium
TTAACAATTTTAATTAGTGTAACAGTGCTACTTGCACAACAAACAGTATTACCTAATTATTCAACAGAGCAAGAAAAACAACAATTACAGTTTTATGTACCAACTAGAGATATTGGAACACAATCGCCGCCATCTGGCACAGGAATTAGAACAGCTGCCGAATGGGAAGAAATGCGAGGAACTGTTATTGCTTGGGAAGGTTACGAAAATTTTTTATCGAATATTGTAAAATATGCACAAGTAGAAGGTTTAGTATATATTTTTACATCAGATTCTAATGACACAAAAGCTACACTACAAAGCAACGAAGTACCTTTAGATAATATTATATATTTAGATAAAAATTTAAATTCTGTATGGATTAGAGATTATGGTGCAAACAATGTTTATATTGATAGTGTTGGCGATTTAGTATTTGTTGATTGGATTTATAACCGAAATAGACCTGCCGATGATACTTCGCCAGAGTATTTAGCTAATTATTTGAATATCCCATTATATGCTTCAACAAATCCACCAACCGATTTAGTTAATACAGGTGGTAATTTTATGAGCGACGGGCAAGGTAATGCTTTTTGCTCTATGTTGGTTATGGATGAAAATGAAGAAACATCAAATTATAATCAAACACCAAAAACCGAAGACCAAGTTGATACAATAATGAAAGATTATATGGGGATTTTATCTTACAGAAAAATGGAAGATTTACCTTACGATGGAATACATCATATAGATATGCATATGAAACTTTTAGATGAGCAAACTTTGTTGGTAGGAGAATATCCAAATGGTGTTTCCGATGGTCCAAAAATTGAAGAAAACTTGCAATATATCTTAGATAATTTTCAAACATGTTTTGGTACAGATTACAAAGTAATTCGTATTCCAATGCCAATTGGTAAAAATTGGGGTGGAAATCCTGCTTGGCCCAATAATAATGGGTCTTATAATACTTATACTAACTCATTAATTATAAATAAATCTATTCTTGTTCCTATTTATATGAACGAAGAAACCGACACAACTGCAATTAGAATTTATAAAGAAGCCATGCCTGGTTATAATGTTATAGGTATTGATGCACGTAATCCAATAAAAGCAAGTGGTGCAATTCATTGTACATCGCATGAAATAGGTATTGATAATCCGCTTTTAATTGTACATCTGCCTTTAGAAGATCAAGCTGCAAGTGTTAATACATATAAAATTAAGGCAAATATTCAACATCGTGATGGAATTGCATGGGCAAAAATTTATTATAGTATCAATAATAATACAAACTATCAAACTGTTGATATGATTAATACAACAGGTAATTTTTGGCAAGCAGATATTCCTAATCAAGTAGAAGGTACAGAAATTTATTATTATATAGAGGCTCATGCAACATCTGGCAAAGAACAAGTTAGACCAATGCCTGCACCTGCTGGATATTGGAAATTTAAAATTATTTTAGAAACTAAAGTAAACACAAATATTACCGAAAATTTAAATATTAAATTTTATAATAAAGATGGAAATTTAAATATTTATTTTACTTCGCAAGAGGCTCATAATATTCAAATTGATTTATATAATCAAATGGGAGCAAAACTCGGAACTATTGTTAATACAAAAACTTATCATGGTGTAAATCAATATGTTATAAACACTAATAAATATGCTGCAGGTATTTATTTTATTAAAGTAAAATACAATAATAGATATTATAACGAAAAGGTATTGATAAAATAAATTTTACTTATAAGTTTGTATTTATAAATATTAAAATTACAGTTTAAATTTTTGTTAATATAAAATGTAAAAATTGTTTATTATTTATAAAAAAATATGAAAACTAAATTTGTTTTATATAAAACAAATTTGCTTATTTAAATTTTATACAAAACCAAAAAAATTAGCATAAATTATATAGTGATAAATTAACAAAGTTTAAACCATTTGAAAATATAAAATTAAAAAATACTTATTAGTAAATCTTATTATTAACCGATGTTAATAAAGAATTTAAACAGCTATAAAATACAAGTTTAAATAAAAATATTTTGTTAATTAACTGTTATCAATATTTAATATTTAACATACACAAATAAGTTTCTATTTTTTTATTTACACAATTAACAGGATATTATAATTAGTATATTTTTTTTAAAATTTTATATAAAATAATTATTATATAGAATTGTTAATAATGTTAAAAAACGAATTACTAAAGTTTAAATAAACCATTATGGATTACTACAAGTCCATAAGTCTAAATTACGAATAAAATTTGTTATATATAAGAATAAGACCTTAGATATTAGACTTTAGACAAAAAAAACTTCGGAGGCGTGTGAG
>CAZRWZ010000334.1:0-2338 GCA_964603745.1 uncultured Bacteroidaceae bacterium
ATTGTTCTACAAAAGATTATGATTAAATATTTTATAGTTTTAATTTCGATTGTCTCATTCTTTGTTTCGTGTAAAAACGAAACAGAAATTAAAATTGATGACACACAAATAACAAAATTTAGTTCCGATACCGGCATTGTTGCTAACATCACAAAAGAAATAATTAAAGATTCTAAAAATGCCAAGCTTTATAAAAAACGGGCTGTTGCATTAATGGAGATAAACAATGTTAGTGATGCCATTTCAGATTTAGAAATTGCCATTTTATTAGATTCTTCAAACACAGAATATTTAAATTTAATTTCTGATTATTGGCTAATTGCAGGAAATTCTAAACCCTCAAAAGATTATCTTGACAAAAGTATTGCTTTAGAGCCAGAAAATACCGCAACTTTAATACGCTTGGCAAAACTTTATTTATACGTTGGCGAAATAACAAAATCATTCGAATATTCTAATAAAGCAATAAAAATTAATTCTAATCTTTACACTCCATATTTTGTAAAATCTATGTGTTATTTAGATATGGCAGATACTTCAAAAGCTATTAGAGAATTATTGAATTCAGTTGCTATGAATCCTGATTTTTATGATGGATATCAATTACTTGGGGTGTTGGCTTCGGGGCAAAACGACAGCTTAGCCATATCTTATTTTAAAATTGCACAAGGTATTAAAAAAAACAGTATAGAGGCACACTATGGCTTAGCTTACTATTATCAAGAACAAAAAAGATTTGACGAAGCAATTTTGGAATATAATTATATTATTGATGATATAGATTCTACATATTCTCGTTCGTATTACAATATTGCATACATAAATTTAGTTTATCAAGATAATTATAAAAAAGCAATAGAATATTTTAATTTAGCAAAAAAATACGAGCCAAACAACCCCGATATTTATTATAATATTGGGCATTCCTACGAAAATTTAGGTAATAAAACAAAGGCAATAGAATATTTTACAAAAGCTTTAAAACTTAAACCCAAACATCAATTAAGTATTGATGGTTTAAACCGATTATAATTGAAAAAATTCTTAATCATACAAACTGCATTTATCGGAGATGTTGTTCTAGCAACACCTCTGATAGAAAAATTGCACAATTATGATAAAGATGCAGAAATAGATTTTTTGCTAAGAAAAGGGAACGAAACACTTCTTAAAAATCACCCTAAACTTAACAATATTTTAATTTGGGATAAAAAAAACGGAAAATATAAAAATTTGTTTAAGTTAATAGCACAAATTCGTAAAAATAAATACGATTTAGTTGTTAATATTCAGCGATTTGCTTCTACCGGTTTTTTAACTTGGCTATCAAAAGGAAAAATAAAACTTGGTTTTGAACAAAACCCGTTTTCTTTTGCCTACAATAAAAAATACAAAGTTTCTTTTAACGAAGGCAAACACGAAACAGAACGAAATCTTATACTTTTATCGGATTATGGCGATGCTGTTTATTTTAAACCAAAGCTTTATCCTAACGAACAAAACTATCAAAATATATCAAAATATATTAATGATGAATTTGTTACAATATCACCAGCTTCGGTTTGGTACACAAAACAATTTCATAAAAACAAATGGATTGAACTTATAAACAAACTTAAAACCAAAAAGATAATATTAATAGGTGCAAAATCAGACAAATATTTATGTAACGAAATAATATCTAAATCTGACAATAAGAATATACTAAACTTAGCCGGAGAACTATCCTTTTTAGATTCGGCAGAGCTAATGAAACACGCCAAAATGAATTATGTAAACGATTCTGCACCTATGCACTTGGCATCGTCGGTAAATGCAGCTACAACTGCTGTTTTTTGTTCTACTATTCCCGATTTTGGTTTCGGGCCTTTATCAGATAACAGCAAAATTGTAGAAATAGACACAAATCTAAATTGTCGCCCTTGCGGTTTGCACGGCAAAAAAACTTGCCCCGAAGGGCATTTTGATTGTGCAATGAAAATTGATGTGGAAAAAATGTTATAATTAGGAAACACCTGCTGTTTAACGAATTACAAACTTACGAAAAACTAAACCACTATGGACTACTACAAGTCCATAAGGTTTAAACTACGAATAAAATTCGTTATGCATAGAAACAAGACCTTAGATAAAAAAAAAGAAAACCTTCGGGCTCATAATATCCGCAGGTTTACTTTTAAAAGATTAACAGTCAGTGCTTCACTATATTAAATTAAGATAAAGTTGATTAAAATTTAACATCTTGTAAATTAACAGAGTGAAACCCTGACTTACGTAGGGTCTGCTGAGAAATGCATAACAGGTTATTGTAAAACCACTTAAGCTAAAACACGCTATT
>CAZRWZ010000335.1:0-2320 GCA_964603745.1 uncultured Bacteroidaceae bacterium
TAATAATTGTTAAATCATAATTAAAAATAATTTTTAAATATTACTTTAGCAAAAAAAATAAAAAAAGTGTCTGATAGTTTAGTAATAATACCAACGTATAACGAAAAAGAAAACATCGAAAATATAATTCGAACAGTTTTTAATTTAGAAAAAGATTTTCACGTTTTAATAATAGAAGATAACTCACCTGACGGTACTGCTGATATTGTAAAAAAGTTGATACAAGACGAGTTTAACGGCAAGCTTCATATACACGAACGCAAAGGGAAGCTTGGTCTTGGAACAGCATATATTGCAGGTTTCAAATGGGCTTTAGAAAGAGATTATCAATATGTTTTTGAGATGGACGCAGATTTTTCGCACCCACCAGAAAAATTAATCGACCTTTATAATGCTTGTGCTGTTAATGGTGCCGATATGTCTATTGGCTCTAGGTATAAATCGGGTGTAAATGTTGTAAATTGGCCAATGTCGAGAGTTCTAATGTCGTATTATGCTTCGGCATATGTTAGAATTGTTACAGGTATGTCTATAAGAGATACAACAGCCGGATACGTTTGCTATACAAGAAAAGTTTTAGAAACTATTAATCTTGATAATATTAAACTAAAAGGATATGCCTTTCAAATTGAAATGAAATTTACAATATGGAAATTTGGTTTTAAAATAGAAGAAGTTCCTATAATTTTTACTGAAAGACAAGAAGGCAAATCAAAAATGAGTGGAGGAATTTTTAATGAAGCTGTTTGGGGTGTTATAAAAATGAAATTACGTAGTTTCTCTACAAAATATGATAGAACAAACTAACATTTAGAAAATGCAAATCTTAATAAAAAATGTAAAAATCGTTAACGAAAATAATATTTTCAAAGGAAGTGTTTTAACAAATAACGATATAATAGAAGAAATCTACACAGAAGTAAATCCAAATATTTTAACCGAAAATATTAAAGTAATTGATGGCGAAGAAAAATATCTTTTTCCTGGTATAATTGATGACCAAGTTCATTTTCGTGAACCGGGTTTAACACACAAAGCCGATATTTACTCAGAAAGCCGTGCTGCCGTTGCCGGTGGTGTAACATCTTTTATGGATATGCCAAATGTTATACCTCAATCTACTACAATAGAATTATTAGAAGATAGATACAAAATTGCTTCAGAAAAATCTTTGGCAAACTATTCTTTCTACTTTGGTGCAACAAACGATAATTTAGAAGAAATTTTAAAAGTTGACGCAAAAAAAGTTTGTGGCATTAAAGTTTTTATGGGTTCATCTACAGGAAATATGCTTGTTGACAAAATCGAAGTTTTAGAAGAAATTTTCGCAAAAGCACCTACATTAATCGCAACCCATTGCGAAGATGAGGCAACAATACAAAAGAATACAGCTATTTACAAAGAAAAATATGGCGAAGAAATTCCAATAAAATATCACCCAGAAATCCGTAGTGCAGAGGCATGTTATATATCATCAAGTTTTGCTGTTAGTTTAGCTAAAAAGCATAATTCTCGTTTGCATGTTTTGCATTTAACAACAGCAAAAGAAATGGAACTTTTCGATAATAGTATTCCATCTAAAGATAAAAAAATTACTGCAGAAGTTTGTGTTCATCATCTTTGGTTTAACAGCGATATGTACGATAAAAAAGGTACACGCATAAAATGGAATCCCGCAGTAAAAACCGAAAACGACCGTAAAGCACTTATCGAAGCCGTGTTAAATAACAAATTAGATGTTATTGCAACCGACCATGCCCCACATACCGACGAAGAAAAAGAAAACACATATTTTAAAGCTCCATCTGGTGGGCCAATGGTTCAACATTCTTTTGTAACAATGCTAGAGTTATATCATAAAGGAGTAATATCTTTAGAAAAAATTGCAGAAAAAATGTGCCATGCACCAGCCGATATTTTTCATGTAAAAAATCGTGGATATATCCGCAAAGGATACAAAGCCGATTTTGCAATTGTAGATTTAAACAAGACTTGGAAGATAGAAAAAAATAATATTTTATATAAATGTAGATGGTCGCCATTAGAAGGGCAACAATTTCACTCGCAAGTAACACATACAATTATAAATGGCAATATAGTTTTCGATAACGGAACTATTATTGAAGATTTTATAGGCGAACGACTTGAATTTGACAGGTAATTTGAGTATAGGAGAGTTTTAGAAATTAGTTTTTCAACAATTAAAGAAGTATATAGAAGATTATGAAAACACTTATGGGAACGAAATAACAAACAATCTGCTATGTTAAAATATTATTTAAAATAACCCGTTATTACAAAAATATTTTAACTCACATCT
>CAZRWZ010000336.1:0-2307 GCA_964603745.1 uncultured Bacteroidaceae bacterium
TAATATTTGCATTAACAGTACTATTCACTTTTACATTAAATGCTCAAGAATGGAGTAGTAATAACGACCCCTTCGGAAAAAAAGCATTTATTGAAAATTTCGGGCAATATAACTCTTATCTTCCTGATAATAACTCAAATCTATCTGTAAAATTTTACAACCCTAACGATAAAATATTTTATTATAACCAAGGTTGTGTATTTATGCTTGATACATTAATTCCTTTTGAGGAAGATGAAAATGAAGGAGAAAAAGAAGAAGAATTTAGAATAAAAAGAGAAAGTTCTTATGTTACAATGAAATGGTTAAATTCTAACGAAACCCCTGAAATAATCAGCAATAACAAAACAAGTTATTACTATACCTACGGCACAGAAGGCTATTGGGATGTAAAAGCAAAATGTTATAAACAAATTATTTACAAAAACTTGTATCAAGGCATTGATGTAGAATATAATATCGACGAACGTGGCGGAGTAGAATATCGTTTAATAGTGCAAGCAGGAGCCGATTTATCGCAAGTGAAAATGCAATATACTGGCGATTTATCTAATATTATTTTAGATAATAACGAAATTAAAATTGTTACAAAAAACGGTAAAATTCAAGAAAAAGAATTAGTAAGTTTTTATAAAAATGAAGAACAAAACAAAATTGAAACACTATTTAATTTAGAAAATAATATTATAACTTTTAATTTCCCAAATGGTTACGATAATACTAAAACTCTTATTATTGACCCTTGGACAAGTACTCCATTTAATGGTTCCGAAGTTTATGATGTAGATTTTGATGAATTAGGAAATGTTTATGCTATGGGAGAACACACTTATAGCAGACCTCATAAAATAGCAAAGTATAACTCTAGTGGCTCACTCACATGGACTTATAACTATCCTTCTACTAATGCATCTCCATCAATAGATTATTTTGGAGCATATTCCGAAGGTGTTGTTATTAGAAATACCGGTTTTCTTTTTGTAGGAACAAGTTTAGTTAGTGATATGACAGGAGCTTATGCAGTGAAAATTAATCCTGATGGAAGTCAAGCAGTTCAATCACCTCAAATTACAGGTTCTTCTGAAATATGGCAGATGCGTTATAATGCTTGTATAGAAAAACTTTATGGTTTTGGTGGCGGTGTTTCATCAAACGCAGGTGGTGGTAATATGATTATATTTTCAGGTTTCGATTTAGCGGCTGGTGTTGTACATAATTTTAATGGACTTATGAATTTTACTAACGATATTGCATCTATTGTTATGGATGATAATGGCGATATCTATACTGTAGCTTCTTCGTCTGATGGTATGCCTCCTGATGTAATTCAAAAAAGTCTTTTTTCTAATGGTTATTCTAGTGTTGCTTGGAGCATGAATAATGGCTACGATTTTAATGAGATATCACAAAGTGGTGGTGGAATGACCTATAATTTTTCTGTGCATTCTAATACTTTAGCAATAAATAGTGATTATTTATATTCTTATGATGGTAACACATTAAAAGCTTGGGATAAAGCATCTGGAGCATTATTAGGTTCTGTTGTGGTTGATGCTTCTTATTCTGGAGGTGCAGACAGAATAAACGAAGGAATAGATGTAGATGATTGTAATAATGTATATGTAGGAGGAGACTCTAAAGTACATGTTTACTCATTTGATGGAGGTAGTTTCTCTTCTGTGCAAACAATGACGACAAATATATCAGATCGTGTTTATGATATCGCTGTTGATAGAGTTAATAATTTATTAATAGCAGGAGGAGAAGGTTTCATTACAGTATTAAATGCAATAGATTGTGAAAATCCTATGATAGTTACAACATCAACAGATTGCGGACCTATGTCTTGTTCTGTTGATAATGTAACAGGTGGTAATCCTCCTTACTCTTATTTATGGAGCTATAATAATGCAACAACTTCATCTATAGTAGGTGTGCCACAAGGTACTTATTATGTTACTGTAACCGACAGTTCTTGCTTTTATCCTCATGTGTTTATTGATACACTTATTTTATCCTGTGGCGATTTAAATGTTACAGTTAATTCTGAAATAATATGCGAAGGAGAAAGTACTACAATTACAGCAACACCCGATCCTGCTGATCCTGGAACATACACATATATTTGGAGCGAAAGCACAATGTCTGGGGCAGGTCCAAATACTGTATCGCCTACTACAACTACAACATATACTGTTACTGTAAGCGATGGAACTAATACAGCAACAGCCTCAGGAGTAGTAACCGTAAACGCTAACCCCACAAGCACAATAACGCATACCGATGTATGTCCGAGTGCAACAAATG
>CAZRWZ010000337.1:0-2279 GCA_964603745.1 uncultured Bacteroidaceae bacterium
CCAAATAGATTCGCATGATGATGATTTTAATTATTATCTTGAAACAACACATGTAGCAATAATAATGCAGCAATCTTATAGCGGAGGTTTTCAAACAGCAATAGATAATGTAAATATTGTTAGTGAAAAAACATTTATAGCAGCCTGTGGCGAAAACGAAATTAGTGATGGTGGTGCAAGCGGAGGCGATTTTACCGAAGCATTTACCTCTGCTCTTAAACAAAATGAAAAATTACCAATAGGTAGTGTAAATGCGAATAAATATGCCGACCAATTAGTTACAGGAACCGAAGAATTTCTAATATCATTAGAGGAAGCTCTTTTATTTGCAAAAGAAAAAAATGATGTTGAAAATTATTCATACCATACTTGGGGCGAAATACATAAATATTTGGGTAAACCATTATTGTATATTCGTGATGGTAATCCGCAATGGTGGGAAAGCTTAGATATAAACTTAGAACATCCAAACCACCCGACTGCCGATATAGGAGACTTATATATTCCCGACGCTCTTGATGCAGTAGCACCATTCAATAATACAATTTGCATTGATACACGAAATATTGGAACACACCCTGTTCGTTCATATTCTTTAGGTATAGAACTTTATAAAACAGGAGCCGGAGCTACTAACGAAAAAACAGCAGCAACAAATATAGAACCAGCAGAAATAATATTAAAACCTACAAATATTTCTGATATTGATACAGTTAACGATATAAAAGATACATACAGATGGAATACCCCATTTTATACAGGTTTACGACACGAGTGTGTTAAATCGGAAGCTAAACTAAAGTCTGCCGATGTTGATTTTTCGTGGAATATTAGAACAAATGATTTTGAAGCACAACGAAATACCGACGAAATGACTCTTGTGCCTTCTCCTGCACCTACTCCTGCACCTGCACCAGAACAAGGAGATGAAGGACATAATCATAACTCAGGAAACGATTTTAGAGGTAAAAACGAAAGTGTATATGCAATTCAGAATCCTTTTAAAGAAGATAAAATATTTATAATTGCATTTCCACGAGAATGGATACGTCTTAAAAATTTAATAAAAATAAATTTATTTTGGTTTAAAGATATTAATAACCCTATACCTCTTAAAATACAGAATGACGGGTTTAGTTATGTTGAATTAGAAGTTAAAGCTAACGAAAACAAAGAAATTCTTTTCCGATTAGAGATGAGCCATAAATATAGGTTAAGAAAACCTGTAAAACTTCCTTTTGAAATACTTGTAAAAGGAGAATTTAATAAACCGGAATTAAACAAACCGCTTACAAATGCTTTTAATCCTAAAAAATATGCTCCTATTGCAGGAATAACAGTTATTTTGAAAAAAGGTTACTCTACAATAAAAGGTGTAGTTTTAGATACAAATAACAAACCTGTTGCCGGAGCAAATGTTTATTTACGTACATTTAACGAAAGAAATGTAGCCACAGTAACAACAAATAAACGAGGTAAATATATTCTTAGAGATATTAATCCTAATAATTATTTCTTAAAAGCCGAAAGTGATAATTTTTCATCAGATGAGAAAGTTACATTTTTAACAAAAGGTATGGTTAGGCACGAAAATATAACTCTATCAAAAAACGAACCTATTAAATACAAAAAAATAAAAGTTATTCTTGATAAAGTATTAATACTTGACGATCACGACCAAGGAAAAAATATGGGAGAAATAATTTTTACAAGTCTTGTTGTTCCTGATAATAACTATAAAGAAAGACAATTAAAAGTTTTTCCTAAAGATGGTAATTTTTATAAAGTAAGCGATAAACACGGAGAAATAGAGCTTGGCACTACAATATTCGAAGGAAAGGTTAAGAATAACCACCTAAAAATTTCTATTGGAGCACGCGATTATGATTATCATATCAATCCTGATGATCCGTTTGTACATTATTTTAAAGTTTTCTCCGGTAATCCAGAAAATTGGATAGGAGAATATAAACCTAATGACGAGAAGATAGATAAAGAAAGAATGAAAGATTGGGCCATATGGTATAGAATAATTGAAGAATAATATTTTTCTATTGCCAAAATTAATAAACTCGCTGTAAGCGGAGAACAAGGTGTAATTTAAGAAATATTTATTCTTTGAATTATACCTTGTTCTTTTTAGGCGAGCTTGTTAATTTTCTGAAATGCAGATGTATAAATAGTGTCTGTCCATAAAGTCAAGAGATTGAACTATAAAGTTCGAGTTCAAGGCGTGTGAGAAATTCAAACCGCAGAATACTAAGGTATTTGAGGATTTG
>CAZRWZ010000338.1:0-2243 GCA_964603745.1 uncultured Bacteroidaceae bacterium
TTTCTTGTTGCTATACTTTGTATAAAGTTATAACAATAGAATAAATAAGAATTAACAGATACTCAAGCCAGGTAGTTTTTTGGGTTTTCTTCTTTTTCTTTTTACTTTTTTATTCGTTTAAATTTGTAATCATAACCTAGCTATGCTTAAAATTTTAAACTCTAAAAAAGAAAAAATAAATTCGCATAAATTCCCGAAAAGCTAAATGGTTTGAGTATATCACATTTTGCATGACGAGGTTAAACTCAAGTGTCGGGTAATAGAATATTTGGATTAGTGCATAAAGAATTATCTAGCTTTGTGGAAAGCATTAATAATCTATTTCTTTTTATGTGTGATATTTTTTGCACCAAAAATGATTTACAACAAAAAAACAATAAAAAATCTGAACAGAAAATGATTATTGTCACATTCTTTATTTATTATCTTCAAATTTTATTATCATATTTTTATCTGGCATAAAATCTTTTTTTTGCCAGTAATAAAAGGTGTTTGTAGCAGAATTTTTAATGCTGTCTGTTTTATAAGAAATATCTGTTATTTTTATATTATTTGATACAATTAATTTGTAATTAACTATTTCAAATGGTTTTTTCCAAGATTGTGTAGTTATTAATATATATTCTGCTTTATTAGCCTTTACTTTTTGTCTATATTTTATTCTGTATTTTGTTGTGCCGTATTTATTTACTTTAATATAAAAAAAGATACCTTTATTCTCTTTTTTGTAAAATTCTATTGGAATACTATCATTTAATAATACAAAAATAGAATCAATATTTCCATAAGTGCTATCAGCAGGAAAAGGATAGAGGATATTTATTTTTTGATTTTTGTCGGTTACATTACAAAAATAATATAACCCATCAACAGAAAAGTAATTTTTTTCAATCTTAAAAGTTAAGTCTTCTCTGTAAAACTCTATATTCTGAGAACTTACATTAATTATATTAAAAAATAGAAATATAAAAAGTAAAAAT
Source organism: uncultured Bacteroidaceae bacterium (assembly GCA_964603745.1). Classification (GTDB taxonomy): domain Bacteria; phylum Bacteroidota; class Bacteroidia; order Bacteroidales; family JAFGXI01; genus CAZRWZ01. Next base: position 981 of record CAZRWZ010000338.1, read on the forward strand.
CTTATCATTTTGAGATAATTATTTTTTCTGTTGCAATTTTTTTACTGTCAATTTCTAAATTATAGTAATAATTTCCTGATGATAAATCAGAGACATCTATACTAATATTTTGTTCTGTATTTAAATTACTTGTATTAACAGGTATTATTTTCAGCAAATCACCCTTAATGGAAAATAATTTAATTACAGCAGTTTTTGCAATTCTGTAATTTTCTAAATTAAATTTAATATTTATTTTATCTTTTGCAGGATTCGGATAAGTTTTTATGTTTATGTCTTGTTTCTTTATCAACTCATCTTTTGTTATATTTAACACAAAAGTGTAAATTACTGTAGAATCTGGATTTATAAAAAGCGTGGTATCAATATGATATGAGTTATCATCACTCAAGCTTATATGAAATTTACAACAAAACAAATTAATTGTATCAGTTGCATTTTCATATGTGTAATTCCAATTATCAGGCCAGTATTCTAAATTAAAGCTATGATTATGTATTAAAATAGAATCTGCATCAACTACTTGATAAATAAAAGTTCCATATGCATTTGCATTTAATGGATATAATGGATGTATATAATGTATAAATCCATAGTCATGTATTATACCTATTGATGGTGTATTAATAACAAAAAAATATTCATCCCCATATTCATAATAAAAACTTTTTCTGTATTTAACCATTTCGTATGAATAATCTCCAATAATAGGTTGGACACCAGAATTAGAATAATTACCAAATGAATATCGCATACCATCACTTATTTTAATAAAGTCACTGTCTTTATTTATAATTAATAGGCGGCTTATTAAACTATCTTGTGTTATAATTATTACACTATCATTTTCAGATATATTTATTCCTTGTTTAAATTCAGCAGTATCTGTACTCGTATAAATTTTCATTCCATCAAAATTCTGGAAATCACAATAATTAGGATTGATTTCAATATACCAATACCCTAATGAATCAAAATAAATTTCACTAATTATTGGTGGAGGAATAATAGGATTAGCAAAAACTTTAAATCCCGTTAATAAAACTGTTAAAATTAAAATTGTTTTTTTCATAATATTTAATTTACGTTTTCCACTTAGTATGTTATGTAACAAATATATAATAAAAAATCTGAATATAAGGTGATTATTGTCATATTTTTATTCTTTGTATATACCCAAACCAAATAGTTTTTTGGTTTTTCTACTTTTTCTTTTTCCATTTTTGGTATAAATTCCCTAAAAGCTAAATGGATTGAGTATAT
>CAZRWZ010000339.1:0-2213 GCA_964603745.1 uncultured Bacteroidaceae bacterium
GTGAAGCCCTGACTATTAATATTTTAAAACTAAACCTACGGATATAAGGTATAATCGTGAAATCGGACTTTATAGACAAGCTCTAACTAAATTGAGTATAGTTCAATAGAAATATTGTAAATAAACTTTTAATTATACAAACAAATAACTACCTTTGAATTATGAAAGAGAGAAGGCAATTTAAACATATAAAAGTATTCTTAAATATTTTTATTTTTCTATTTGCATCGGTAATAATAACATTTTTATTCCCCCTAAAAGCAGAGTTTAAGTTTGAGTTTTCAGAAGGAAAACCATGGATGCACGAAGATTTTTATGCTCCTTTCGATTTTTCTATAAAAAAATCTAACGAACAAATTGCCCTAGAAACCGATAGCTTATTGGCAAGTTTACCAGTTTATTATCATATTGATAAATCTATAAAAGAACAAGTTTTTAAAGATTTAGATGAATTAACAAATCTGAACCAAGAAGACACTAACACACATCTGATTAACGAATTTACTGAGGATATAAAAAAATTATACAAAACAGGTATTTACGATGAACAAAACATGGTATCAAACGATGGATATTTTATGCTTGTAAATGGTAATTTTGCCGAAGAAAAAGATTTATCCTATTATTTTTTATATAGAAATGTAAAAAAAGAATTCCAAAATAAATATAACAATTTACGTTTTTTAGATTTAAGACGATATATAAGAACAAACATAGTTTTAGATACAGAAACTAACAATAAAGCAAAAAACGGAATAGACGAAAATGTTTCTAAAACCTACGGATTTATTAGTTCAGGAGAAAAAGTTATAGATAAAGGAGAAATGATTGATAGTGAATTATATCAAAAACTATTATCTCTAAAAATGGAATACGAAAAACACTCTGGTATTGAGGCAAATATATATATATTATTTATTGGCAGATTTATGATTGTTTCATTGTTGTTATTATTTCTTTACCTGTTTATTCTATCTTATAAAAAAGAACTTTTTTTAAACACAAAACACCTTATTTTTATTCTATTATTGATAATTCTATTTGTACTTACATCAAAATTAATATTTATTTTTAACAATGTAAGTATATATATTGTACCTTTTGCAATTATACCGGTAATTGTACGTACATTTTTTGACGGAAGAATTGCACTATTTGTATCAATAATTACAATTTTATTGATAGCTAATATGGTACCAAACCCATATGAATTTACATTTATTCAAATTGCAGTATCTATGACTGTTCTATTTTCGTTACACAATATAAACAAAAGAAGTAAGCTGTTTACAACCTCTGCTTTTGTAGTAATAACATATTCGTTAATATATTTAAGCTTTGGAATTGTAAAAGAAGGCAGTATTTCAAATGTAAATACAAATAATTTTATATGGTTCTTAAGCAATGGTTTACTTTTACTTTCAACATATCCACTTACATATATTTTCGAAAGAGTTTTTGGTTTTTTATCTGATGTAACCCTTATGGAACTTGCCGATACAAACCAACCATTACTCAGAAATTTATCGGAAAAAGCACCCGGCACATTTCAGCACAGTGTGCAAGTGGCAAACATTGCCGAAGAGCTTACTCGTAAATTAAACGGAAACCCTTTGTTAGCTCGTACGGGTGCACTTTATCACGATATTGGAAAAACATTAAACCCTCATTTCTTTATTGAAAACCAAGCTGGAGATATTAATCCACACGACCGATTAGATTTTGATAAAAGTGCAGAGATAATAATATCTCATGTTAATGCAGGTGTTGAATTAGCAAAAAAACACAACTTACCTAAACAAATTGTAGATTTTATAAAAATGCACCACGGAGAAACAAAAGTTCAATATTTTTATAAATCATTTATTAAAAAATATCCTGATAAAGTACCCGATTTGGCAAATTTTAGTTATCCGGGACCAAAACCAATGTCTAAAGAAACTGCAATTGTAATGGTTTCCGATTCGGTTGAAGCTGCTGCACGTAGCTTGAAAAAAATTAACGACGACACAATAGCTCCACTTGTTGATAGTATTATAGATAATTTAATTAATGATAAACAATTTATGTACACAAACCTTACTTTTAATGATATAACAGTTATTAAAGAAAGCTTAAAACATAAAATTTCTAATATCTATCATGCTAGAATTGAATATCCTAAATAGGGTCTGCTGAAAAGCTCTGAGGTGTATTAGATTTTTATATTCTGA
>CAZRWZ010000340.1:0-2204 GCA_964603745.1 uncultured Bacteroidaceae bacterium
AAAATCTAATACACCTCAGAGCTTTTCAGCAGACCCTACTTAGAGCTTGTCTATAAAGTCCGATTTCTGCGTTATGCTTGTTTGAAAAATGGTATTATGCTATAAATTAGCAAAATCTTTTTTAGAGTAGTAGCCAATAATGGTTTGCCATATTATTTTAACAGCATATTTTCCTTTCGGATATTGTCCTTTTAGTGTGAAAAGAAAAAATAGAATAATTGCACCGTTAAATTTATAAAAATATTCGATTGTTTTTAATAATCTATCGCTAACAGATTTACTTTGTAGGCGGAGTTTCTCGCTTGCACCAATTGTTCGGCTAACTTTGGTAATATGTTCAGCTGTTGTTCTAAATGCCTCTATAAAATGATTTACAAAAACATTGGGAGCATACAAAATTTTAATGTCTGCTTCTTTTAGTTTGGTAAAAACATATTTATCGTCGCCACGATAAACTAAATCGGTATTGAAACCTCCAATTTCTTGCAAAACTTCTTTTTTAAAAGCCATATTGCAACCTGTTGGGAATTTTTTTGTAAACTCCTGTTCTTTATTGCCATAATCTACTTTAGAAACTATTCCATATATATATTTGCTCATCCAAACAGGCTCTTCTCCTTGTTCGTAAATAGGTTCTACTCTACCACCAAGTGCTTTGTATTCAGGATTTCTTTCAAATGCTTTTATTATATTTTCAACAAAATCTTTTCTTGCAATTGCGTCATCATCAATATAAGAAATTATATCTGTTTTTGCTACTTCAATGCCTTTGTTTCTGGCAAATGATAAACCTTGTTGTGTTTCTAAAACATAACTTAAATTTAATTCGGGATTATCATCAATAAATTTAAAAACAAGATTTTTTGTGTTGTCTTTAGAGTTATTATCAACAACAATTACCTCAAAATCTTTTTTATCAGCAGTTTGATTATTTAAAGCTGTTAGTCCTTTAAAAACGAAATCGGCTCTGTTATAAGCACATATCACTACCGAAACTTTTGCTGTCACTTTTTAATTATTTTTTAAGTATTCTTTAAATTCTACAGAATATTCTTTAAGGCATACTTGCCACTCGCGCATAGAGTTAATTTTTCGGGCATCTAACTTAAGGTTGATAAGCTTTTCAGAATAAGGACGAGGTGCAAAATATTCTTCTGCAAAGTAGTCTGAACTTACTTTTGTAATTTTAACAGTATCTTGAATACCTAGATGTTCTACAAAAAGTTTGGCAACATCTAAACGTGAGCAAGAACCTTTGCAAACTTGGTTATATAAACCGTAATATCCTGTTTGTAAGGTGTTGTAAATGCCTAAAGCAAAGTTGTTTGTATAAGTAGGCGTTCCTAATTTATCGTCAACCACAAAAAGTTCTTTGCTACCGGCTAAAATTTGTTTAAATATCTTACCTATAAACTTTTTATCTTTTTCTATGCCACCGCCCATCATCCAACCGGCACGAAAAATATAATGATGCGGAACTGTTTGTTGAACAAATAATTCGCCGTGATATTTCGATTTTGCATAGATGCTTAAGGGAGTTGGTTTATCAAAATCATTAAAATATTCTTGCTCTCCACCAAAAATTCCTGCGGTGCTTATGTAAACGAGTTCTGCATTATATTTATTAGCTAAAATTGCAATGTTTTCTGCACCTAAAGCATTTGTTTTCCACGAGTTATCTTGGTTTGTTTCGCAATATTCCAAGTCGGTTAATGCAGCCAAATGCAAAACAATATCAGGATTAAATTTACTGAAAACTTGCTCGCATTCTTGAATATCTCTAACGTCCATCTGCGAAAGCCAATCTTCGTTAAGATCTATATCTGTTGCTAAAACTGTGGTGTATCTTGATGTAAATTCTTTGTAAACAGCTTTTCCAAGCATTCCTCCACACCCTGTAATAAGTATTTTTTTATCTATCATATTGCAATTCTATATTTATGTGTCAAAATTACAATTTTTAATTAGTACCTCTAAGAAAACTGTTAAATTTTATGAAAAATATTTTTATAGTGTTTTAAAAACTTTCGTTTTTTAATATATTATTATAATTAATAACCTCGCTACAAGAGGACGAGGTATAATTCAAAGAATAAATATTTAACTTAGTTGAACTGGCAGTTTAATATTGTTTGCTGCTGTTTAAATTCCTTATACGCCCCCGAAATAAATCGGGACAGGCTTTGAACTCGAACTTTATAGTT
>CAZRWZ010000341.1:0-2196 GCA_964603745.1 uncultured Bacteroidaceae bacterium
GTCTTGTTTCTATGCATAACGAATTTTATTCGTAGTTCAAACCTATGGACTTGTAATAGTCCATAGTGGTTTATTTTGTTCTCCCGTAAGGGTTTTTATAATTGGTATTAATGAAATGCAGCAAAGTGCATAGTTTTAACTATTTTTGTAAAAAAATAAATCTATTGTGATAGACAAACTAACCATAGCAAGAATAATAGACACCGCTGATATAGTGGAGGTTGTATCCGATTTTGTAAGCTTACAAAAAAAAGGTAAAGACTATAAAGGTTTGTGTCCTTTTCACGATGATAAAAACCCATCGATGTCGGTTTCACCTACACGTGGGATTTTTAAATGTTTTAGCTGTGGAGCAGGAGGAAATTCGGTACATTTTGTAATGGAGCACGAAAGATTAACATACCCCGAAGCTCTAAAATATCTTGCAAGAAAATACAATATCGAAATAATAGAAAAAGAAGAAACCGAAGAAGAACGACTTGCAAAAACTTCGCGAGAAAGTTTACAGGCAGTTTCTACTTTTGCACAAACCTATTTTCACGATATTTTATTAAATAATAAAGACGGTAAAGCAATTGGGCTAAATTATTTTGTGTCAAGAGGATACAACGAAGATACTATAAAAAAATTCGGTTTAGGTTATTCTTTAGAAGCACGTGATGCTTTTTCGGGAACAGCCCTAAGCAAAGGATATAAAACAGAATTTTTAGTAAAAACAGGTCTGTCGATAGAAAAAAACAATAAACTTTTTGATAGGTTTGCAGGACGTGTAATGTTTCCAATACACAGTATAAGCGGAAATGTTATTGGTTTTGGTGGCAGAACACTTAGAACAGATAAAAAAACTGCCAAATATTTCAACTCTCCCGAATCGGAGCTATATCACAAATCTGATGTGCTTTATGGATTATATTTTGCAAAAAATTCAATATCAAAAAGCGATAAATGTTTTTTGGTAGAAGGTTATACTGATGTAATTTCGTTTCATTTGGCAGGTATAGAAAATGTTGTAGCATCGTCGGGAACAGCATTAACCGATGGGCAAATTCGCCAAATAAAAAGATTTACACAAAACATAACGGTTATTTACGATGGCGATGAGGCAGGAATAAAAGCTTCGCTACGTGGTATAGACTTGCTTTTAGAACAAGGCATGAACATAAAAGTTCTCCCTTTGCCCGATGGCGAAGATCCTGATACTTTTTCTAAAAGCAAATCGGCAACAGAGCTGAAAGAATATATTGATGAAAACGAACAAGATTTTATTAAATTTAAGATTTCGCTTTTATTGGCAGACACCAAAGATGACCCCGTAAAAAAAGCTGGTGTTATAAATAATATATCGGTTTCTATATCTAAAATACCTAACAGAATTACTCGTTCGGTTTATGCAAAAGAATGTTCTAGGTTGTTAGGAATTAGCGAAGATGTTATTTTACAAGATGTTAGAACTAAAATATATGCACATAAAAAAATATCGCAACCAGGAGTTGAAAGACCAAAAGAAACTAGCCCGAAACAAACTCCAAATAAAGAAATTGATTTAAACACACTTAGTTTTGCAATTCTTGAGAAAGAAATTCTTGCTTTTTTATTAAAATTTGGTACCGAAGAAATTAAAGTTTCTGACAATTCTGGTATTAATGATTTTAAGATTGTAGAATTTATTAATAATGAGTTTGTTAAAGATGAAATTAATTTAAAGATAGAAAGTAATCGTTTGTTGTTTGAAGAAATTGTAAATTTATTTAAAGAAAAAGGAGAAATACAAGAATCTGATTTTATAAATCATCAAGACAACAAAATATCTAAACTTGCAATTGAGATTCTTTCTTCGCCTTATCAGTTAAGCAAAATTCATAATATAAAAGACATTGATAAATACGAAAAAATTGATTTGCGAGAAACTGTTCCTAATACAATTAATGTTTTTAAAATGAAAATTGTAATTGATGCTTTAGAGGATGCCGAAAAAAACCTTATTATTGCTTACGAAAAAGGTGAAAATGAAGAAGTAATCGAAATTCTTAATAGAATGAATATCCTCAGCAAAGCAAAAATTAAACTTGCCGAACTTTTAGGTAGAGTTATTTTTTAGGTTGTTTTATAAATTCATCTTCAATATTTTAATATTATCGGAATTTATTGGTCACAAATGCACTTAGGGTCTGTCTATAAAGTCAAGAGATTGAACTA
>CAZRWZ010000342.1:0-2170 GCA_964603745.1 uncultured Bacteroidaceae bacterium
ATTTTGGATTAAGTGGCTTTTTAATAATTTGTTATGCGGTTCTCAGCAGACCCTATTTAGATTACTATCCAAGAGGAAAATTAGAATGCTGCCGAAAGATGAATATAGATTCCTTTTTGATTATATTTTGTTAAGGAATATTCTACTCTAAAAACCATATCGTAATATGTAACAAAGTCTATTCCAAAGCCACTGCCATATTGCCAAGAGTTTGTCATATAGTTAGTTTCGTAAGTGTATTTATTATCTACATAAGCTAAATCGAAATACACATTTAAATAAATAGCTAAAAAAGATTTATTAAATTGACTCCAAGGAACAAACGGAATATTAAAAACTTTTCGTGGTAACAAGGTAAATTTAAGGTTATTATTAAATAATATGTAATTATTTCCATCAATAACATAATACTCATAACCACGAATATTATTTGCATATCCAAGTCCTTCAATTAGAAAATATTCTGGATTATAATTATTTGAGATTTTTCCTGCTATTTTTTGCCCAAAAAATAATCGTTTAAATAAGGGTTGATACCATCTTAAATTTGTTTCGAGTTGAGTTGTATTTGTTTCTTTAAAAAACAAACCTCTATTATTTATAACTGCGTTTATATAATATCCCGAAAGGGGATAGTATTGTATATCTCTGCGATCTAGGGTATAGTTATATTCAAGTTTTATGTATTGTAATGTCCTGTTGCTAGCACCCAAATAATTTGGATTTATTTTTGCAACAGAGTCCGATATTATAACATTATTATATTGAATATAAGCTCTGTGATAATTATATAAATTACTTCTATATCTGTATTTAAATGTTAAACGATAATGATATTTAGAATAGTTTGAGAAATCTCTATAATATTTTAGTTGATTATTTTTTGTTTCTATCGGTAATTCTTTTTGTCTAAAATAAGATGTTTCTATTCCTATGCCATGTTTTTGGTTTTTATCTATTCCAGGTATTTCGTAAGCAAGTCCATACTGTTCTTTATATCCTATTCTAACTTTAATTTTTAGTGTTTCTTGGCGACCTCTAAAATTTTCTATTGCTAGAAACATTCCATAATTAATTCTATACCAATCCTTATTATAAAAAAAGGAGCTTAAGTTTCTATCGGCATGTTCTAATATTGGAATAGGCCAAATATACCATCGTTCAATAAGCTTAATTTTAATATTCAGATTTCTTGAAATTATATTGTTTTCTATTGTTACAAAGTTAAACAGAGAGGTGTTTTCTAAATTTTCTTTGTTTAATATAGTTAAGGAATCTAATTCGGAAAGATTTATTGTATCTCCTAACTCAAAAAGTAATTCTCTTAGTATTATTTTTTCTTTTGTTACTTTATTACCTGTTATACTGATACTTGAAACAATTACATCTTTGTTTTTTTGAGAGAAAACAAAACTGAAACTTAAGAATAATATTACAAATATATAATTTTTCAATTTTAAAACTTGTATTAAGCCACTAAAGTAATAAAAATAAAAAAAAGGGAGTACTAATGCACTCCCTTTAATTTTATAAGATTGGTTTCTTTATTTAACTTTGTCAGCTAATTCAGAACCTGCTTTAAATTTAACAACATTTTTTGCTGCAATTTTAATCTCTTTTCCTGTTCTAGGATTTCTTCCTGTTCTAGCATTTCTCTTAGAAATAGAGAAAGAACCAAAACCTACTAATGCTACTCTGTCACCTTTTTTAAGTGCACCTGAAGTAGAGTTAATGAATGCGTCTAATGCTTTTTTTGCGTCTGCTTTTGTTAAGTTAGCATCTGCTGCCATTGCGTCAATTAATTGAGCTTTGTTCATAGTTTAAAATTTAAAAAGTTAATAATAATTTTATTTATTCGATAGCAAATATAGGCCAAATAAGGGATTAAGCAAATTTTAGCAATAAAAAAACGCCGTTTTGTTAATAACTCAAGCAAATTGTTAATAACCCATGTTCTAAAAATGAGTGGTATCAATACTTTCAGAGAGTATTTTGCAAAACTTATTGCAAATCAAACCGTTATAATAGACTGGTTATTTGGGTGTTACATAATATCATCAATAATCAAATAAAAAAACAAATGTATATTTGCTAAAAAAAGTAGAAAACCTGAAAAGCTATTTGGTTTGAGTAATACTCAATCCATTTAGCTTTTAGGGAATTTATACGG
>CAZRWZ010000343.1:0-2155 GCA_964603745.1 uncultured Bacteroidaceae bacterium
CAAAACAAATAGGTATAATTACTTATAGATTTGTTTTAAGGTAAAATATTTATAGGGGATATCTAAATCAATAATAGTTTATAGTTAATAGTTTATAGTTAATAGTTTATAGTTAATAGTTTATAGTTAATAGTTTATTTCATTATTCATTTATCATTAATCATTTATCATTATTCATTTATCATTCGTCTAATCATCAAAGCTTATATGGTTAAATTTAAATTGAGATACAACAAATTAAATATTAAGTTGTCGTAATCACAATTGAGAACTTTTTTATACTTTTGTACAAAAAAATGATAAAGCATATTGTAATGATAAAGCTAAAGGAATATCCTGCGGCAATGGAGCAAAAAATGAAATTAGATAGAATTAAATCAGAGTTGGAAGCTTTGCCTAATAAGATTTCGGAAATAAAATTTTATGAAGTTGGTATAAATATAGCAGTTTCACCTGTTGCTTATGATATAGTTCTTATTTCGGAATTTGAAAACATTAAAGATTTAATGATATATAAAGAACATTCTGAGCATAAAAAAGTACTAGAAATTATTGCAGAAGCAAAAGAAAGTACGGTTGTTACAGACTTTGTGTTCTAAACCTTAGTTTTTATTGTAATGAAATAATAAATAGAAGAACTCTTTAATAAAAGACAAAAATATGAGTTTATATCCGTTAAAATTTGAGATTATCTACAAAGAAAAAATTTGGGGAGGACAAAAACTAAATACTCTTCTTCAGAAACAATTACCGAAGGATATTAATATTGGAGAAACATGGGAAATATCAGGTGTAGAAGCTAATGTATCCATTGTTAAAAATGGTTTTTTGGCAGGTAATTCGCTTGCCGAAATAATAGAAATATATATGGCAGACTTAGTTGGTGTTAAGAATTTTGATAAATTTGGGTTAGAATTTCCATTGTTATTTAAATTTATTGATGCTCACGATGATTTATCAATACAAGTTCATCCTAACGATAAATTGGCTTTAGAACGACACAATGCTTATGGAAAATCTGAAATGTGGTATATTGTTGATGCAGAGGAAAATGCAAAGCTGATTACGGGGTTTAATAAAAAAACAAGTAAAAAAGAATATTTAGAAAAAATGAATAGCAACAAAATAACAGATATTCTTAATTATGAAACTGCAAAGCAAGGCAATGTTTTTGATATTCCGGCAGGTCGTGTTCATGCAATATGCAAAGGTATTTTACTTGCCGAAATACAACAAACATCTGACATAACTTACAGAATTTACGATTGGGACAGAAAAGATGTAAATGGTAATAACAGAGAGCTTCATACAGATTTAGCTCTTGATGCTTTAGATTTTAACCATTATAATAATTATAAATCAGAATATAAAGCAGAAGAGAATTACCCTTATAGTTTAATTAAAAATAAATATTTTACAACAAATAAAATTGATTTAACAAAAAAAGCAACTTTCGATTATTTTAATATCGATAGTTTTGTTGTGTATATGTGTATTGAAGGAGAATTTGATATTACATTTAATAAAACCGAAGTAATTAATATTACAAAAGGAGAAACTGTTCTTATTCCTGCCGAAATGGACGAAATTATATTAATACCAAAAGTTTACACCCAAATATTAGAAGTATTTATAGAATAATAATTTTGCACTTATAATAGCATGTTTTAGTTTAAGTGGTTTTGTGATAACTTGTTATGTGTTTCTCAGCAGACCCTACTTAAACCACATAGTTTTTTAGGCTTTTCTAAATAATTTTAGTTAACTTTGCTAAAAAATAATAAAATGATAAAAGTATTTATAATATCAATGATTTTACTTGCAATAGCAGTATTGTTAATGGGTGTTAGAATATTTTTTAATAAACTTCTTTTTAATAAACAAGGCAAGTTTCCAATTAGCTCAGTAGGTCATAATCCTGAAATGAAAAAACTTGGTATATCTTGTGTAAAACACGATGAATTAAGTTGTTATTCTAAAACTAAAAAAGGAATTAAGTCTTCTTCTACTGGTTGTTCTTGTGGATAATCGAAATTCTTAATAGCATATAAGACCTTAAAAATCAATAATTTAAATAGTAATATCGAAGTCGTAGTTTAAAGATAGACACTGTCTGCTATTTTTGTGTTTTAATAATTGTAAATTGTTATTTTAC
>CAZRWZ010000344.1:0-2140 GCA_964603745.1 uncultured Bacteroidaceae bacterium
TTAAGTTAAAAAATAAAATTTATAGTTCAATTTCTTGACTTTATAGACAGACACTAATAAAATATTTTAAAGGCAAACGCTAAAAGTTGTATCCCTCCTAAAACAAAGAGAAACATTATTAAAATAACAAATTTTACATTTTTTAACAAAAATTATTTTGGTAGATTCAGACATGTTTTGTATATTGTAGCTGAATTTAAAACATATTTGTTTATGCTAGATTACGTAAAAACAATTTTAATAAAAGTAAGTTTCGATCAAGGTTTATTTAAAAAAGAATTAGAAAAATCATTACAATGGTTAGAAGCTGATGAAATTTTAAAATTAAAAGATTGGGTGATTGAAAAATTCAATCACATGTATAAGGACATAATTATAGGTGTATTTTCTACATACGAATTAAGTCCTGTTTCTATAAATTAAAAAAACCCGCATTGCGGGTTTTTTTATATCTAAAAATTAGTTTTATAAAATACTCAAAAAACTATATGTTTTTAAGTGTTTTCCTTTTTTTAAATCTCCGAAAGAAAATATACTCAAACCACAGAGCTTATTAGGTTTCAGTAATTTCCTCAATAGAATTATAATTCTATTTCGCCTTCATACTCTCCTGCTTTTAGTTTTGCAGAACAAGCTTTAAAAGCTTCTATTGTTTCATAAACATCTTCAATTGAATGAGATGCTGTAGGAATTAGCCTAAGCAAGGTAACGCCTTTTGGCACAACAGGATAGATTACAGCAGAACAGAATATCTTGTAGTTTTCTCGTAAATCTATAATTAAATTTGTTGTTTCAGCAATTGTTCCTTTCATCATAACCGGAGTAACACAAGATTCTGTAACACCTATATCAAACCCAGCTTCTTTTAAGCCATCTTGTAAAGTGTTTACAACATTCCATAATTTATCTTTATGCTCACTTTGAGTTGTAAGTAATTCTAATCTTTTTAATGCCCCTTTAACCATTGGCATTGGCAAAGATTTTGCATAAATCTGAGAACGCATATTATATTGCAAATAATCTATCACATCTTCATCTGCACCAACAAAAGCACCAATACCTGCCATTGCTTTTGCAAAAGTTGAAAAATATAAATCTATTTCGTTTTGAACACCGTAATGTTCTCCTGTGCCATAGCCAGTTTCTCCCATAGTTCCAAAACCATGAGCATCGTCAACTAATAATCTAAAATTAAAATCTTTCTTTAATTCTACTATTTTATCAAGATGACCTAAATCGCCAACCATTCCAAAAACACCTTCGGTAATAACTAAAATACCACCGTTTTGTTTGTCGGCAAGTTTAGTTGCACGTTCTAATTGCTTTCTTAAATTTTCTATATTATTGTGTGGAAAAACATATCGTTTGCCCATATGCAGGCGAACACCATCAACAATACTTGCATGAGAATCAGAGTCGTATACAATTACATCATTTCTGCCTACCATAGCATCAATTATAGATAAAATCCCTTGATAACCATAGTTTAACAAGAAAGTTCTTTCTTTTTTTACAAAGGCAGCAAGTTTTTCTTCCAATTCTTCGTGATAAATAGTTTGTCCGGACATCATTCTTGCACCCATTGGATATGCCATTCCATATTCTTCGGCAGCTTGTGCATCTACTTTCCTAACCTCTGGGTGATTTGCTAATCCCAAATAATTATTTAAACTCCAAGTTAAAACCTCTTTTCCTCTAAACATCATTCTAGGTTTAATTTCGCCTTCTAATTTTGGAAAGGTAAAATAACCGTGAGCCATTTGAGAATATTTTCCTAACTCACCACGGTTAGTTCTTATTTTTTCGAATATATCTATCATCATAATTCTAAAATTTATGCAAATTTAATATTTTTTGCACTTTATTCAAATTATTTTATGAACAGTGGCAAAGCAAACTCTTACTTTAGAGAATTGCTATTTATCTAAAATCTGTAAATCATGATTTCACTCTGTTAATTCACAAGCTGTTAAACGTAAATAGACTTTACCTTAATTCAAATAGTGATATATTGACTATTAGTATTTTAAAAATAAACCTGATGATATAAGAATTTACTTCCCGAAAAGCTGAATTGATTGAGTAATACTCAAACCACATAGCTTTTAGGGTTTTCTACTTTTTCTTTTTCCTTTTTTAT
>CAZRWZ010000345.1:0-2112 GCA_964603745.1 uncultured Bacteroidaceae bacterium
CAGCTTCTTGATGATTTGAAAATAACAGAGTTTGGAGAAATAAAAATAGAAATAGAAGAGAAAATTCAACAATCCGGTTTTAATTGGACAATATTAGGAGATGCCCCTGCTTTTGAATTGTTTTTTGCATTTACAAATAAGGGGAAAATGCAAGTACCGGGTGGTGGATTAAATGCAATCCCCACGATCTCAGCTGAGGATGTAGGAGAGATAACAGCACAAACAGTTTTACGCGATGATTTAAGCGGGAGGCGAATTAAGCTAACAGGTCCCAAGGCATATTCATTTCCCGAAGTTGCAGAATTAATGTCCGAGATTAGCGGAAAAAGAATAAAACATAGGACAATTCCTTTGGGTTTAATCAATATGGTGTCATTTCTGCTATTAGCATTTATACCCTTTGTTAGGTTTATGTATATGAGTTTGAAACTATTAAATAATTTCCCCAAAGATTTGGCAGATAATGTTCCGAATGAACATAAATTACTAAGAGATTTATTTGATTATGAGCCGGTGACCTTGGAAATGGAGATTAAGAACCGAATAAATGATATTTAGATTTAAGATCTCAGTACAATTAAAAGAGTTTTCCATATTTATTGACTATCTTATTTTCAATTAAATATATTCTTAACTTAGCCAACAAATAAAGAACTAAAAATATGCTGAATTCCAAATTTATGACTTCCGTTTATTGGTCTCAAAAAGAGTTAAAACTATGCTTTTTTAGTGCATCTTGCTTTTAGCTTCTATAAATATTTTTACTATAAAGTCGGAAGCTTGAAGTCCGAAGTTTATACTTCCAGCTTCAGACTTCGGACTTCAAACCAATTAATTGGTAGATAAAATAATGAATTTCATTCATCATTAAACCTATGGACTTCCAGTCCATAGTGGTTTATTTTAACTTATAAACAATTTATGTTTATTGACTTAGAAATGTTTCCTTATACATTTGGATTTGTTTCTGTATATTTTTTAATTGGGAAATATATTTTGTACTATAAATAGTTAATTTCGAATTTAGTATCTTTGAAAAATATATTTAAAGTGGTCGAATTTGACCACTTTGGAAAATATTAAATATGAGCAAGTTGAGTAAATTAGACATAGAAAATACAATTATTTCGATTACAAAAGTAAACGAAGATGATTTCATATGTTTAACTGATATGGCAAAAGCCAAACAAGGAGATAATAGAGCCGCAGATATTATTAAAAATTGGCTTCGCTCAAGAACAACTATTGAATTTTTAGGAACTTGGGAAACGATGTATAATCCTAATTTTAATAAAGAAGTTTTTGCTTATTATAAATCAGAAGCAGGATTACCAACATTTGTTTTAAGTCCAAAACAATGGGCTAAAAAGACAAATGCAATTGGAATTATTTCAAAATCTGGTAGATATGGCGGAACTTATGCTCACAGGGATATTGCTTTTGAATTTGGTGCGGCAATAAGTCCAACTTTCAAATTATACTTAATCAAAGAATATCAGAGATTTAAGGCAATTGAAAGTAATCAATACAATATTGAATGGAATGTTAAAAGAATTTTAAGTAAAGCAAATTACCATATTCAAACAGACGCTGTAAAAAATTATATTTTACCCAAAAAGAATTATACAAAAAATACAGAATGGTTAAGTTATGCAGAAGAAGCTGATTTATTGAATGTTGCTTTATTTAATTGCACAGCAAAAGATTGGAGAGAAGCAAATCCTGAACTTGCAAAGAATGGTATGAATATCCGAGATATAGCAAGTATAAATGAATTGGCAATTTTGTCAAATATTGAAAGTATGAATGCAGAAATGATTAGGAAAGAAATACCTAAGAATGATAGATTTATACAATTAAAAGATGTTGCAGAGTATCAATTAAAAATATTAAATGAAAAAGATAGTTTGAAAGCATTAAAAAAATTGAGTGATGATATATATTTAAATGAAAATAACAATGAATAACAAAACCTAACAACAAATAAACACAATGCACGCCAAGCGGCTCATATCAAACAGAAGTGCAGTTTTGGACACCGCAAAAATCTTGCGGATTTTTGCTCTTTTTATTGTGCAAAATTTTTGCTACTTTCGTTGTATGAATTTAACT
>CAZRWZ010000346.1:0-2112 GCA_964603745.1 uncultured Bacteroidaceae bacterium
CTACTTAAATCTAATTTTTTAACCCTTGATTTAAATATATAATGTTATTATACTTTTTATTTTCATTATTCTAAATTTAAGTTACTAAAAAAAACATTGTATAATTCGAATTACACAATTTAATACAAATTGAGTATTAAAAAGTTCATTTTTTAATTTAAAAATATGTTTAATAATTAAAAAATTTATGATTTATGTTATTTTTTATAACTTTAAACATTTTAATTTTACAAAAAATTAATACTATAATAATATGAGTAAAAATTTCGAAAAATTATTTTCTGAATTTCCTGAAGTAACAACACAGGAATGGAAAGACAAGATAATTAAAGATTTAAAAGGTAAAGATTACAATAAACTAATTGACAGAACAGAATTTGGCTCTGAATTTGAACCATTTTATCAAAAAAATAATATTGATAAAAATCCATATATAGAAAATATTCCGGGTAAATTTCCATTTGTTAGAGGAACAGAACAAACAAATAATTGGAAAATTAGGCAAGATATTATAGTTAATGATATTGTTGAAGCTAATAAAACAGCCATAAAACTTATAAACACCGGTGTAGAATCTATTTGTTATTGTTTTGCAAATAGGCATATTTCCGATATATCTGATTTAACAATACTTTTAGATGATATTGATTTATTAAAAACCGAAGTTAGTTTCAAAAATCAAGATAAAATATTTTTATTACAAGAATTATTTATTCTGTATTTAGAAATGAATAGTATTGATGTTCAGAGTATTAAAGGCAGTTTTAATTATAGCCCTTACACAGAACTTTTACTAAATGGGATATTGCACGAAGGCGAAACAGAACAACTTAACGAATTAAGCGAATTTATTGATATTAACATCGAAAGACTTGGCAAATATGGTGCTGTAAGTATTTGTGCCGATATTTTTAAAAATTCAGGAGCAACAATTCCACAAGAAATTGCTTTTGCACTTTCTCAAGCCGTTGAGTATATTAATAAATGTACCGATTTTAAACATATCTATGCAGGTGAAATAATCGAACGAATGGAATTTACATTTGCCACGGGTTCCGATTATTTTTTCGAGATTTCTAAATATAGAGTAATTAGATTATTATGGGCAAAAATTGTAAAAGAATTTGAAATTGAAGATGAAAAATTACAAAAAATAAAAATAAATGCCGTTAATTCTAAATGGGATAAAACAATATATGATGCTCATGTAAATATGCTAAGAGTTACTACACAAACAATGTCGGCAGCATTGGGCGGATGCAAAAGTATATCAGTTATGCCTTTTGACAGAACATATAAAATACCAGACGATTTTTCGTATCGCATTGCCAAAAACACTCAAATAATACTAAAAGAAGAATCTTACTTTAACAAAATTGTTGATCCTGCCGGTGGTTCATACTATATAGAAAAAATAACCCAAGAAATAGCCAACAAAGCTTGGGATTTATTTTTAGAAATTGAAAATGCAGGCGGATTTCATGCAAATATCATTAACGGAAAAATACAAACAATGATTGAAGAGGCTGCCAATGAAAAAAATATGAAAATAGCTCAAGGTAGAGTTTCAATTTTGGGAACAAATACATATCCCAACCAAGAAGAAAAAGCACAAGATAAAATTAAACTCGATTTAGAATATAATTACGATACAATAAACCCCGAATTTAGTGTTTTGCATATTCATAGAGGAGCAGAAGCATTCGAAAAACTTAGACTAAAAACCGAACAGGCATTTAAAACACCAAAAGTATTTTTATATAGTGCCGGAAATATTACAATGCGAAAAGCTCGTTCAATGTTTAGTTCAAACTTTTTTGCCTGTGCCGGTTTCAAAATAATTGACGATGCCGAATTTGAAACAGAAGAAGAAAAATTTAAAGAAATAGATAAACAAAACCCCGATATTATTGTAGCTTGTAGCTCCGATAAAGAATATGCCGATTTAGTTCCAATGCTTAAAGAAAAAATTAAACACAACAAAAAAATTGTTGTTGCAGGTTATCCTAAAGATTTAATCGAGCAATTTAAAGAAATAGGAGTAACAGATTTTATTCATGCAAAATCTAATATTTTAGAAGTATTAACTAAATTTCAGGAGGAGATTTTATA
>CAZRWZ010000347.1:0-2109 GCA_964603745.1 uncultured Bacteroidaceae bacterium
CTAAATTAGATAGTCTGAATAGTTGTTGCAATATGTGGTTTACCGCACGGTTACCTTTTTATTCATTCTTCAATAATCTTTTTTTTACGTTAGCTTAAAAACTCAACTGTTTTTCCTTAGTAGGGTGATTGGCTAAACGTATTTATAAAAACAATCTATTTTTATAAATCACTGTGTACCAACTTGTTTGGTTTTCCTAAACAGTTTCTTTAGTTTTTACAACATAAACCTGTGCATTTTCTTGTTTTATAATTTTAACAGAAGTATCTTTTTCGATAAACCCAAATTTTGATATTGCATCGTAAATATTATCATCAATAATAACCTTACCCGAAGGGTGCAAATCGGTTAACGCTATACCTGTTTTAGAAATCAATTCTTTAGATAAATTAGAAGATACATAACCGTCTTCAATATTCTGAGATTTTTGCAATACAAATTTGCTGAAATTAGATTTGGTAAGTATTTTTTTGCTAAGATAAATTGATAAAAAGAACGAAAGAATTAAAGCTATCAATACTGTCATTAGTGCTTTTACAACAACTCTAAATGTATATTCAAAATCGCCATAATCGAATACTATATTATCAATTAAACTAAGTGTTAATCCGGTAATTACCAGCGTGATGCCACTAACTCCGGCTATACCAAAACCGGGTATTACAAACACCTCTAAACCAATTAATATCAAGCCTACTATAAAAATTATTATTTCCCAATTTTCGGCTAAACCTTCCATGTATAAAGGGGCGAAATACAAAACAGCTCCTATTATTGCCGCTGCTAACGGAAAACCGATACCTGGGCTTTGCATTTCAAAATAAATACCACCAACAATAAGCATTATTAGTATTCCTTGAAAAATAGGGTTTATCAAAAAATCAATTAATTGCTCCAAAAAACTTGGCTCATATTTATCTATCACATAATCTACATAACCTAAATCTGTTAATAATGTTTCTATACTTTCTGTTTTACCTTCGCAATAGCCGTTTTCTATTGCTTCTTTTGTGGTAAAAGTTAGTATTTTTGTACTATCTACAATCCCTTTCACAACAATAGATTCGTCAACCATTGCTTCTGCTATTGTTGGGTTACGAAACCATTTTATTATTGTATCCTTATCTGTGTATATTGTATCGGCACCATGACTTTCGGCAGTGGCACGCATTGTTGCACGCATATATGCTTGGTATTTATCTGGTGCTTTTTCGCCTGTTTGAGTTACAACTGTTGCTGCTCCAATTCTTGCACCATCACGCATATAAATAGAATCGCAAGCTATTGATATTAAAGCACCTGCCGATGCAGCATTGTTATCGATAAAAACATAAACAGGGATTTTTGAATTTAAAATTTTTGTTCTGATGCTATCGGCTGCGTCAACCAAACCACCGTAGGTATTCATGTGTATCAAAATTAAATCGGAATTTAATTTTTGTGCATTTTTAAAAGCTAGCTGTGTATGTCGCCATACGGCAGGACCTATTTCTTGTTTTATATCAAGCACATAAATCTTCTTTTTTTCTTGCGAAAAAGAAAAAATACTTGTTAAAAAAATAAGTATAATTAATATTTTTTTTGTCATTGTTTTTTTATTTTAACTAAATAGTTTTTTTAAAAAAGATTTTTTGTTTTGTCGTTTAAAATCATCTTCTAGCAACTCTATACTCTCGCCTTCAATTAATTCCCATATTTTTCCCCAACCAATAAAACCGCCAATATTTTTATCGTCAATATAAATATCGGCATTAATTTTTCGGCTTATTTCACCTTCAATATATTCTTCTTCGGGGTAGTTTTTGTTAATTGCATAAAACTCGATTCCGTTTTGACGACAAAATTCAACTGCCTCATCTAATTCTTTACCAGCACGATATGTCCACATAATTAATCTGTGGTTTTTTTCTTGCAAGGCTTTTAATGTTTCAAAAGCAAACAATTTTGTTTTGCCAATGCTTGGGTATTCATGCTCTACAACTGTACCGTCAAAATCTACTGCTATAATCATTTTCTTTAAAAATATTTTTTATTCAAATATACGTTATTTTTTTTCATTTGCAATTTATTTTTTTTTGAGAAAGAGAGAGCTATACTCAAGCTACATAG
>CAZRWZ010000348.1:0-2092 GCA_964603745.1 uncultured Bacteroidaceae bacterium
AAATGGTTCTAGTATTCTATTACTAAGTTGGGTCTGCTGAAAAGCTCTGAGGTGTATTAGATTAAGTGGCGTTGTAACAACTTGTTATGCGTTTCTCAGCAGACCCTAAGTTGTTATATACTCAAAACAGTTGAGTTTTTAAGTTAAGTTAAAAAAAAAAAAATTATTGAATAATGAATAAAAAAGCAAAAATATTAAATAGAGAAAAATGAAATAATTAACTTTGACATTAGTTGAAAGGCAAGAATAACGCAAACAACTAGAAAAACAGAATATTTAACGATAAACTTTACAAAGCTTAAAAAAATGATTATTTTTGTAAAAAGTTTATGTAATGAAGAATATGAATTTAATACGATTTGATTGGGCAATAAAGAGACTGCTAAGAAACAAGGCAGATTTTTCTGTTTTGGAAGGATTCTTGTCAGAATTATTAAAAGAACAAATAATAATTGAAGATATACTTGAAAGTGAAGGAAATCAACAATCAGAGAATGACAAATTTAATCGTGTAGATATTCTTGTAAAAAATTCAAAAGAAGAATTAGTATTAATCGAAATACAAAACCAAAACGAATTTGATTATTTTCAACGCATGACTTATGGTACATCGAAAGTAATTGTTGAATATTTGAAACTCGGAGATAAATATAAAAATCTTAAAAAAGTTTACTCTATAAATATTGTATATTTTGATTTGGGTCAAGGAACAGATTATGTATATCACGGTAAAACTGATTTTTACGGTGTTCATAATTCCGATAAATTAATGCTTTCTGCAAAACAATCAGAAATTCTTGGCAAATCAGAACCGTCAGAAATATTACCTGAATATTTTGTAATTAAAGTTAACCAATTTGACAATATTGCAAAAGACAAATTAGATCAATGGATTTATTATTTAAAGAACAATGAAATAAAAGACGAGTTTACAGCACAAGGAATTGACGAAGTTAGAAAATTATGGAGAGTAGATAACTTATCGGAAGAGGAACAAAAAAGATACCAAAAACATATTGAAAATTTGCATTATAAAGCAAGTATGGAATGGACTTTGAAAATTGAAGCAGAAGATAAAATAAAAGAAAAAGGAAAGATTGAAGGAAAGATTGAAGGAAAGATTGAAGTTGCAAAACAACTATTAAAAAATGGAATTGATATTGAAATAATAATGAGATCAACAGGGTTAACAAAAGATGAAATAGCGAAGTTATAAAGCCAGTGCTCTTAAAAACTAAACAAACCGCTGTTTATAGTTTTATTTTTTCTTTTTTTTACGAACAGAATAACCAAATTTCCCAATTTTTTCACCCAATTTATAATAATTACCATGTAAATATGCAATTGGGTTTGTTTGTCGTAAATCGAAAGCATCTGTAGTTTTGTCAAGATATCTTTCGTCAACTGTTACGGCAACAATTTCGGCAATAAACATATCGTGCGAACCAAGCGGAATAATATCTTTTACTCTGCACTCAATATTAACAGGCGACTCTTCAATAATTGGAACATCAACAACAGAAGCTTTAGCAGCTGTTAATTTCATTTCTTTAAATTTATCAAAATCTTTCCCCGATTTCACTCCACACCAATCGGTTGCAAAAGCTAAATCTTCGGTAGTTATATTTATTACAAACTCTTTATCGTTTTTAATTATACCGTAAGAATAACGCTCTTTTCTTATTGAAACATAACACATTGGCGGATTTGTATTAATTGTTCCTGTCCACGAAATTGTGATAATATTTTGTGTTTCAGGAGTTTTTCCACAACTAACCATAACTGCCGGTAGCGGATAAACCATATTTCCGGGTTTCCATTTTACTTTTGCCATTTTTTTTTGATTTTATTTGTTACAAATGTATAAAATAAAAACGACGCTGATTAAAAATGATTTATTATGATTTTTATCACAAAAACATGCAGAATATAATAATCTGTGTAAATCCAATAAATCTGTAATAAAAAAGAAGATGAAACCACAGATTTCCAGATTAAAAGGATTAAAAAAATCTGTGAAATCAGCGAGAAACAATAATAATTAGTGTCTGTCCATAAAGTCAAGAGATTGAACTATAAAGTTCGAGTTCAA
>CAZRWZ010000349.1:0-2088 GCA_964603745.1 uncultured Bacteroidaceae bacterium
TAAATAAATCCGTGAGTGTGCAAAAAATTAAGTACCTTTTTTAAGATTTCTTTATTGTGCGTTAAAAAATAACCTTTTATCTCAAATTCGTAAGCAACAAAATTTTTAATCGTGTTGACTTTTAGAATTTCAATAGCTTTTTTATCAGGATTATAATTGTGAATTACGCCTAAAATTGCATTTTGCAAATCGTCCGATGTTTTAAATACTTTTTTTTCCATTATATTACTGGTTTTAAATGAGTTATAAAAGTACAGCTTATTTATTATATAAAAAAAAAAGCTGCCATGTTACTAAACATGACAACTCTTCATTCTTTATCGGTCATTCTGTCAAGAGTTGCACCGCTGCATTGCTCTCTCTCGAATTCTTTGATTTACAAATATAATATTATTTATTTAATAAAAATATGTTATAAAACACTTTTAAGGTGTTGTTGTTATTCTACTCTCAGAACTCATACTTTGATTTTTACCGTCTTTTGACATAGATAACAGAACTAAATCCTCCGCTAACTTCATAAGGTCTTTATTCACTGGAACGGTTGCAGAACTATCTGTACGGTCATACTCGCCTAAGCCTACAACTCCTAATACAGTACCATCAGCCGCAAGAGCTACGAAGCACATTTCATCATCATCATTGCCATTAACAGGAATAAATCCCGAATCCCAAGCCACTGTAATTTGGTCGCCTTGAGTGTTAAGAATTGCCGATGTAATAGGAGTAGCACCGATTTTACCTTTTGAAAAAACCATCTGACCAAAGGTTATTTCGCCGTTGTCTTTGTAGTTTTTGACGTTCTCTTGCATAAAGGCGTTTACGCCAGTCATATATTGGGCTTTCTTATCCCAAAAAGGTTTTATAATTGCATTTTTACAACCTGCTGCGGTCGCACTTGCTGCCTTAAATTTTCGCCTTTGTTGCATCTGCTTGGGTGTCTGAGGATTAGCAACCGATAACGGCTTCGATTTCATTACTGGGATACCTTTCCAAGAAGAGCCGACTACATTAGCCACACTACCAGAAAAACCGCCTAAGATACCTTGCTTAATTTTTGCCATAATACTAATTTTTTAAAGTTTATAATTAATTTTCTTTGTAAAGATATGTTTTAAAACATAATTCTAAAAACTTTTTTCTTTTATTCTCAATTTTAATAGTTCTCAGTTTCTCTAATTTTTTTTTATCATCATCTACTGATTTATATTCTATGTCAAGAACTAGAGCTACTTTAAAAGGTTTAAACATTAAAGAAATAAGCCATAATATTAAGTACAAAATAATCTTTATTATATCTTTTATCATAATTCCCTGGTGTTTTAGTAATTTTCTGTGTTTTTTTCATTTTTGTGTCCTATATACTTACTAATCAAATCGTTAGATAAGCCCTGCTTCCTTAATGTTCTTATTTTTTGATGCCTGAATAAATGAGTGACTGAATTATTTTGATGATTACCGAAATTTTTAGATAAACCTACTTTTTTAAACTCTCTATAAATAAAATATCTATTGTAACCCTCAAACAAAAACATATCTTTTAACTTCATTCTATTTAAAAACTTATCAATTCCCGGTACTTTAATTATTCTGTCATTTGAACCTTTTAAACCTCTGATAACTAAAGAATTATCTTGCAAAACATCCGCAGTATGTAAGTTAAGTACCTCACTTACACGGCAACCGCTATGATATAAGATAGTAGCCACCTCAAAGAGATAGCCTCCTTGAGCCTTAAGTTTAGCTATCTGTCGTAACAAGTAGTTGTCGTCTACTATAGCAGTGTTGCGAACTCCGCACAAAATATTATCTTGTGCGGTCGACCGCAACCCAGAGTTAACGCAGGTTTTCGGCTTTTTTTTATATAAAAAATTAAGAATTTTTTTTGTGTCAATTCTGTCGGAATTTTCAAAATATTTCATTTCGCGACTATTCAAAAGTGTCGGAGCTACTTTTTGTTTTTGTTCCTTTTTCATATGTCAAAGATACGGTTTTAATGCATAGCGAAAAAAAAAAAGGCTTTTGGGTTTTTTTATTTTTTTCCGAAAGGTTTTTTTTTTTTTTTGTTTTGTTTGTGAAAGTTTTTTT
>CAZRWZ010000350.1:0-2045 GCA_964603745.1 uncultured Bacteroidaceae bacterium
CATTAGTTTATTACTATTGTTAATTTTTTAAATTAAGAATTTGAATATCATTTGTTGTTATATTAAAAATTAATATTTTTTTATAAATTCTTCGTTCATCTTCCTAACGCCAACAAATTTACAAATTAATTACTCCTCCACAAGACTAGTATACACTTTAATATTAATCGTAAAGCATTTATTCTTACAAATTACGAAATAGATTTTACAAAATCAATTATTTCATTTGCAATTTTATCTGCATTTTGCATTGTATTACTTTCGGAATAAATTCTGATAATAGGTTCTGTATTTGATTTTCGTAGATGCACCCAAGCATCAGCAAAGTCAATTTTAACGCCATCTATTGTAAGTAGATTTTCGTTTTTATATTTTTCTTCAACTTTTTTCAATATATTATCAACATCAATTTTGGGTGTTAATTGAATTTTATTTTTAGAAATAAAATATTCTGGATAAGTAGCACGTAGTTCGCTACATTTCATTTCTGATTTTGCCAAATATGTTAAAAACAATGCAATACCAACTAATGCATCTCTACCATAATGTAGTTCAGGATAAATAACCCCACCGTTTCCTTCGCCACCAATTACGGCGTTTGTTTCTTTCATTTTTGCAACAACATTTACCTCACCTACCGACGATGCAGCATATTCTCCACCGTTTTTTACTGTTACATCACGCAAGGCACGAGTTGACGAAAGGTTAGAAACAGTATTTCCTTTTTTGTTTTGCAAAATATAATCGGCAACAGCCACAAGTGTGTATTCTTCGCCAAACATAGTGCCGTCTTCGTTTATAATTGCAAGACGGTCAACATCGGGGTCAACCACAAAACCTACATCAACTTTATCTGTTTCTATTAAAGTAGAAATTTCGGTTAAATTTTCGGGCAATGGTTCAGGATTATGAGGGAAAATACCGTTTGGTTCGCAATAAAGTTCCAACACATTCTGTACTCCAATTGCTTTTAATAATTTAGGGATAACCAATCCGCCAACGGAATTTACCCCATCAACAGCAACAGTAAAATTTGCTTTTTTTATTGCATCAATATCAACCAAATTTAAATTAATGATTGCCTGTATATGTTTGTTTAATTGAGTATTATCTTCTGTAATTTTTCCTAAATCATCAACATCTACATAAGAGTAATCTTTGTCTTCGGCAATTCGCAAAACTTCTTCGCCTTCTTCGGAATTTAAAAACTCACCTTTGTTATTTAATAATTTTAAGGCATTCCATTGCTTAGGGTTATGACTTGCCGTGATGATAATTCCGCCATCGGCATTATGGTTTGTTACAGCTATTTCGGTGGTTGGCGTTGTTGCCATTCCTATATTAACAACATCTAAACCCAAGCCTAAAAGAGTTCCCGAAATGATATTATAAACCATTTCTCCGGAGATTCTTGCATCACGACCAACAACAACAATTCCTTTTTCTATGTTCAAACTACGTTTTAACCACGTTCCATAACCTGTTGTAAATTTTACTATATCTGCAGGCGAAAGTCCGTCGCCTTCGTTACCGCCAATTGTTCCACGTATTCCTGATATTGATTTTATTAATGTCATATTTTTTTCTTAAAACTTTTTTCAAAAGTAATATTATAATTTCATTTTTTCAATATTAATTATGCGTTATTGCTCAAAATTCAAATCCTCAATTGCGAATTTCAGCTAGAATATATTTTTCTTTTTAGAGTTTAAATTTAAACTCTAAAAAAGAAATCGGCATAAATAAATGGATTGAGTATATTAATTATTTTTCAGCTTTTATCTCTAATATCTGTTTAAGTTGTTCTACTTCTGCTTTTAAGATATCTAATTCTTGCATTTTTTCTGTTAAAGCATCTATACTTTTAACTTTTTCTGATAAAGTTTTGTTTTGTTTTTTTAGTGCTTCAATTTCTTTAATTAATTGCTGAGTAGCACTAACATTTAACATAGAAATTGCCTCATAATCAACAGTTAAAAAATCATTAACCTCTTTTCCAAAAACAAATATTTCGGAATAATCTTTATCAGATTTTACTGTAAAAA
>CAZRWZ010000351.1:0-2033 GCA_964603745.1 uncultured Bacteroidaceae bacterium
TTTGGTGACCGAGCCGAGGTTCGAACTCGGGACCCTCTGCTTAAAAGGCAGATGCTCTACCGACTGAGCTACTCGGTCATCCCTATGCTTTTTCTGAAAAGCGATGCAAAGATATTGTTTATTTTTTTATTTCCAAATTGAAAAATAAAAATTAATGTTTTTTTTTTAATAAAAATCATAACAATATGAATATAAGCGACTTGTAAAACAACTTTTTTTTGCTAACAAGCCGAGTTTCTAATTTAGAACTCTATTTAAAAAAACCCAAAATGAATTGAATATACTTTACTCCACCAACAACATCATCATTTGTTTTTTATATTCCTCAACTCCAGGTTGATTAAAAGGGTTTACATCAATATAATAAGCACTGTAAGCACAAGCTTTTTCAAAAAAATAAATAAGTTGCCCAAGATTAAGCTCATCAATTTTTTCTATATTGATATTTATAATAGGAACTCCTCCTTTTAAATGAGCCTTTGCAGTTCCTTTTTCTGCATTTTTATTTACAAAATCAATTTCTTTTTCCGATAAATAATTTAGATTATCAAGATTATCTTGTGTTTTGGGTATAGTTAATACGTTGTTTTTTTGTTTAACCGAAATAAGTGTTTCAAATAAAATTCTTTCCCCATCTTGTATATATTGACCAAGCGAATGCAAATCTGTAGTTAAATCGGCCGAAGCAGGAAATATACCTTTATGATTTTTACCTTCACTTTCTCCAAATAGCTGTTTCCACCATTCGCTAAAATAATGAAGTTTTGAATTAAAACTTATCATTAATTCAATATGCTTACCCTCTGAATATAATACATTTCGTGCAATAGCATATTGCATTGCTATGTCTTTTTTTGAATTTAATGATGTATCTTTTTCGATATTTTTTGCACCTAAGATAAGCTTTTCTATATCAAAACCTGCAATTGCAATTGGCAATAAACCAACAGGTGTTAGCACGGAAAACCGACCGCCTATATTATCAGGAATTACAAAAGTTTTATATCCTTTTTGTTTTGATAGTTTTAATAAAGCTCCTTTGTTTTTATCTGTAATTGCTATAATTCTATTTTTTGCATCATCGCCAAATTTATTTATCAAGTGTTTTTCTAAAATCCTGAAAGAAATTGCAGGTTCTAATGTTGTTCCAGATTTAGATATAACAACAATTCCATAGTTTTTATCATCAATAAACTGTAATAAATTATGGATATAATCTTGGTCTAAATTATTACCTGCAAAAAGTATTTTTGGCGAATTTGTACTTGTAAATTCTGGTTCTAATGCCGAAATAACGGCTTTTGCTCCCAGATAAGACCCCCCAATACCAATAATTACTACATAATCGGTATTTTTGTGAAAATACTTAGCTGTTTGTTTTATTTCTGATATTTCATTTTTGCTTATTTGCGATGGTAAATTTACCCAACCCGTAAACTCGTTGCCTTTACCTGTTTTATTATGCAAATCTGTCTTAATCTTTTCAAAATCGGTTTTTCTATCATTAAAAACAGATAATTCTATTGCATTTTCTATGTTGATATTCATTAGTTTAAGCCTTTAATTGAATTTGTTTTCTTTCATCAAATAATTTCTAACATAATCGTTTGTTCCTTCACGCAATGTATAAAACTTTTTATTGTATCCTATGCTACGTAATTTCTCCATTTTAGCTTCGGTAAAATATTGATATTTATCGCGAATATCTTTAGGTGTATCAATAAATTTGATATTTTGCTTAATCTCCATTGCATCAAAAGTACTTTTTACAAGCTCAAGAAAAGTATCGGCTTTTCCTGTTCCCAGATTATAAATTCCGCTGTTTTTTCTGTTATTCATTAAAAAATACATAACATCAGATAAATCTTTAACATAAACAAAATCACGCATTTGTTCGCCATCTTTATAGTTTTTGTTATGAGATTTGAATAGGTTCATTTTGCGGGTAGCTTTAATTTGATTAAATGCGTGAAAAATTACCGATGCCATTCTTCCTTTATGATATTCGTTAGGACCATACACATTAAAAAACT
>CAZRWZ010000352.1:0-2025 GCA_964603745.1 uncultured Bacteroidaceae bacterium
ACCATATGCCAAATTTCACTTTGGTTATCAACATCAGGTGATGTTGCATCTGTATGTCCTCCTGTATTTACTCTTATAGCATATGGTTTTGCAGGAGAGCTAACTAAACCTGTTCCTATATACGCAACACCTGAATTTCTTATTATTGTTGGTTCTGAATATGAAAAGAAATCTTCCATATATGATGATGCATCAATTGTTGAAGGATAAGAAAATGTCCATTGATATTCACCATCAGAATTATATTTGGTAAGTTTATAAGGTCTTTCTGCATTATTTTCACCTGAAACATAAACATTTCCGCTATTATCAAAGTCTATATCAACTACATCAGAAGTACCATCATGCCAATCTGTAATAAGCCAAGGGTCAATTATTAATTTTTTTGTATTATCATATCCATCAGGAAATTCAAATGAAACAATATTATTTTCTAATTTAAATTCGGTTTTTATTTCATTATTATCATTGTCGTAAAAGCTTACAGGTTTATGATCTATTATATTTCCTTTTAATGTGTTTATAACTATATTGTTATCCGTAATTGTGATATTGTTAAAATCGCCAGTGTATTCCATTTTTATTTGACTTATATCTGCTCCGGCTAATACAATAATTTTATATTTTACACCACCTCTATCATCAAATGTGTATTCTACATCAATACCTTGATATAAATTTTTGTAAATTATTTTTTCATATCCTTTTGCTTGTATATCTTGGTATCCTTCGTCTCCAAAAGTAAAGTAATGGTTTGTTTTATTGATAGAAATTATTTGTGTGTTTGGATTTGAGCCAAGCCATTGCATTTGAACAAAATATTTTTGCCCTTCTATTTTTTCTATTTCTTTGCCGTCTTTTTCTTCATCAACAAGTCTAAAATCGTCGTACATAAAAACAGAAGATTGTTTTCTGAAAAATATTTTATCAGTAAAATCATAAAATTTTATATCTTTGAATTTGTTGTTTGCATAATAATTAAATTGCCCTAAATTTTCGACAAAATATTTTGTTCCAAATGGATCTTTTGTTATTTCCCATTCTTGTGCAGTTGCAATTATCGTTAGTGCAAATAAATTAACGATAAGCAATAATTTTTTATACTTTCTCATGGTACTTAATTTTTTATAATTTTTCTTAACACTCAAATATAAAACATTTGTATAACATAACAACAATAATAAACCTGTACAAAAACTGAATATTAAAAAATATTTGTTATTATACAAATATTATCTATACGTATATGTATCTGACATATACTATTATAAGTATGTATTCGGAAATTGATTAACTTAGTTGGTAAACAAATTAATATTTTGACGATTTGAGATTATACGCATTTAATAATGCTATTTGTTTAGATTAATCTTTATTATTAGCAAAAAGCAAATAAAAACAACTATACTGTTGTTTATAAGTAATATATTATGATGTAAATTACTTTTATATTATTTTTTTTTCGCAGAACTTTAAAATTACTCAACGAAAATTTGTATAATAAAGAATCTTTAAATTACCGATGCAATTTACTGAAACATTGTTGAAATATAGATATTTATTACATTCTGTACATGTTTTGTACAGGTTGTTGATGTTTACATATACCGTATTAAGTATTAATTTTGAAAATTATTTAAACGATATAAACAATGAAAAAAGTATTAGTATTTTTTGCAGCAACTATTTTAAGTTTTAGTGCTAAAGCACAACACGATTGTATTAGTGCAATACCAATTTGTAGTGAAAGTTATTCAGAAACTAATGAACCAAATGGAAGTGGAGGTGATATGGAATTCTCTCAATGTACCAATTTTGAGTGGAATGCCAATTGGTATGTTTTTACTGCACAACAAACTACAACTATAAATTTTGTGTTAAGTCCAAACACATCTAGCGATGATTATGATTGGGCAGTTTATGATATTACAGACGTAGGTTGTGAGCAATTATTAATACAAGATGATGAGGCAGGTTATGACCCAAGCATAGAAATATCATGTAATTTCTCACTAGTTTCGGGAA
>CAZRWZ010000353.1:0-2012 GCA_964603745.1 uncultured Bacteroidaceae bacterium
AAAATTAGTAATTACAATAACTTAAAGATAAACTAAAGTATAAGTTTAGCCTTAAAAACATCTGTAAATTTTATGATAATATCATAAAAAATAGTATCTTAGCAATAATTTATTAAAACAATAATGAGCAATAATAATAACAATAAATATTTTATAAAACTTTTTTATTTCTTAGCCGGAAGTCCTGATAAATACGATTTAAAACATAGAATTTTTAATATATCTTGTTTATCTAGTGCGTTTATAGGGCTAACAGGAACAATTATAAATTTAACTTTAGGTTTAGATATTATTACCACTGTAACAACAATATTTTTATTTGTTTTTTTTATGTTAATGTATTTTATATCAGTAAAATACAAAAAATACAAAAACTTACTTCACGCATATATTACACTAACTTTTTTTATTATCATTTCTCTTTGGTTTTCTAACGATGGAAGCAGAGGACCAACAGCATTTGCTTTTATTTTATTAGTGTTTATTTTCAATCTTATTACTGAAGGTTTATATAGAAAAATAATGAATATAATTGTATTTACCTCATTGCTATCCTTGCTATTAATAGAATACAACTACCCTTATTTAATTCAAGGATATGTTAATCCCAATACTCGATTTTTTGATTACTCGTTTACTATTTTATTTGAAATGTTAGTAATGATTTTAATATCAACATATTTTGTTAAATCGTTTTACGAAGACAAAAAACTAACAGAACAACAAAGAGATGAAATACAAGAAAAAAACGAAGAAATTACAATAACCCAACAAGAACTATTAAAACACAAAGAAAACCTTGAAGAATTAGTACAAAAAAGAACCATAGAACTTGAAAATGAAAAAATAAAAGCAGAAACTTCTGATAAACTAAAAACAGCATTCTTATCAAATATGTCGCACGAGATTAGAACACCTATGAATGCAATAATTAGCTTTTCTAAACTTCTTAAAACTAACAATATAAATGATGACAAAAAAGAAGAATACCTAAATATAATAACAGATAAAGGTAATTTACTTTTAAATATAATTAATGATATTTTAGATATAGCTAAAATAGAAGCAAACGAAATAAACATTAAACAAGAAGCTTGTAATTTAAACGAAACTCTAAACGAAATACACAAATCTTTTTTAGAAGAACTATCAAACAAAAAAGATATTAAATTCACTGTTGTTAGCTCTCCTAAAAATACTGTAATTAAATCAGATGCTGCTCGTATAAAACAAATAATGCTAAATCTTGTTAGTAATGCAATAAAATTTACAAACAAAGGTGAAATTAAAATTGGTTTTACTATAGAAGAAATAGACAGAATAAAAACTATTAAGCTTTTTGTTTTAGACACAGGTATAGGTATCCCAAAAGACAAAATAAATATTGTTTTTGACAGATTTAGACAAATTAACGAAACCGATGCTAAAGATAATAGAGGAACAGGTTTGGGTTTAACAATTTCTAAAAATCTAGCAAATATTTTAGGCGGAAATTTATCAGTTAAATCGGAATTAAAACAAGGTTCTGTTTTTTATTTTAAGCTACCTTACATTAAATGCAAAAATGATAATACATCAAATTTTAATAACGATTTTTCAAACTATAATTGGAATAATAAAAAAATTCTTATAGCAGAAGATGAAGAGTTTAATTATATTATACTAAAAGACTTACTTAAGTATACAAAAATTGATATTACAAGAGCTAATGATGGTCAAGAAGTGCTAGATATTATTGCAAAAGATGCAAATTTCGATTTAATACTTCTTGATATACAAATGCCCAAAATTAGTGGTTACGAATTATTTACAATTATTAAAGCAAAACATAAAGACATACCTATTTTTGCACAAACTGCTTATGTTATGCAAGAAGATATAGAAAAAATGAACAAAATTGGTTTCGATGAAATTATAACAAAACCTATCGATTTTTATAAATTTCTAGATGCTATTGATAAGGCTTTAAAATAACCAATTTAATTTTCAAAATTACCGATATTTAGGGTCTG
>CAZRWZ010000354.1:0-2009 GCA_964603745.1 uncultured Bacteroidaceae bacterium
AATTCACTTCTCCAATATAATCTTTAATCCATTTATTAAATCTTTTCCTTCTTTTTGTAATTTTGTATGTTGATTACGTAAATCCCATTGTTTAACACGAAAACGTAAAGCACCAATAACAATTAAAGCTAAAGTTCTATTATCAATATCAGTTCTAATTTCTCCTTTATTTTGTCCTTCTAAAATAATATCTTCAACAGTTTTTTCTTTTAAATCCATTATTTCAACAATCTTTTCTTTTAAGATTATTTCATTTTTAAAAATTTCCTCAGAAAAAATAACAGAAATATGAGAAGGTTCTTGTGCAAATATTTCAATTATTTTAGTAAACATAAATTCAATTTTACCAATAGCAGTATCATTAATATCTTTAATTGCCTCGTTCATAAACGACGACATTTCTTGAAAATTATGAAGAATTGCAAGCAAAATATCTGTTTTGCTTTCGAAATGACGGTAAATTGCAGGTTCTGAAATACCAATTTCTTTTGATAGGTTTTTTATTGTTAAGCCCTGTATGCCTTTAGTGGCGATAATATCAATTGATTTATCAATTATTTCTACTTGTCTTTCTGTTAACATTATATATTATTTATATGCAAATATACTTAGTGTTTATTTAACTCACTATTAAAATAATTCTTTTTTTAAAAAAAGTTAAAAAAACATCAATATCCTTTTTTTATTTAGTCTAAATAACTATATTTGCATAGATTAATTCTAAATAATAAATAAATTAAGAACTTAAATAAATAATTATGAGTGTATTAGTAGGAAAACAAGCACCAAAATTCAACGCAGTAGCAGTTGTTAATGGTGGCGAAATGGATGAAAATTTTTCGTTAGAGCAATTTATTGGTAAAAAGCATGTAGTATTTTATTTCTATCCTGCAGATTTTACTTTTGTATGTCCGACAGAAATTATAGCTTTTCAGAAAAGAATAGCAGAATTTGAAAAAAGAGGCGTAGCTGTTGTAGGTTGCTCAACCGACAGCCAATTTTCTCACTGGAGATGGTTAAATACCCCACAAAACGATGGCGGAATAGAAGGAGTAAAGTATCCATTAGTTGCCGACCCTGCAATGAATATTGCCGAAAACTATGGAGTTTTAGCAGGAGAAATGGATTATAACGAAGATGGCGAAGCTGTTTATCTTGGTGCACCTGTTGCATACAGAGGTCTTTTCTTAATTGATAAAGAAGGTGTTGTACGTCATCAAGTTGTAAACGATTTACCTTTAGGAAGAAGTATAGACGAAACATTAAGAATGATTGACGCATTACAATTTTTTGAAGAAAATGGAGAAGTTTGTCCGGCAGATTGGCACGCAGGCGAAAAAGCATTAGAAGCTACTTTTGACGGTGTTGCAAAATATTTATCAGAAAAATAATATATTATGGCAGAAATAACATTAAAAGGTAATAAAATCAACACAATAGGTAATTTACCTGAAGTTGGTTCACAGGCAAAAGGTTTTAATCTTGTTGCAAACGATTTATCAGAAAAAACAATCTCTGATTACAAAGGGAACAAAGTAGTTCTTAATATTTTTCCAAGTTTAGATACGCCAACTTGTGCAGCATCTGTTCGCAGATTTAACCAAGAAGCATCTAAGTTCGAAAATACAAAAGTTCTTTGTATTTCTAAAGACTTACCATTTGCACAAGCACGTTTTTGCGGAGCAGAAGGCTTAGATAATGTAGAAACTTTATCTGATTTTAGATCAAATTTTGCTAAAGAATATAATTTAGAAATTGCTGATGGTCCTTTAGCAGGATTAGCTTCAAGAGCTGTAATTGTTTTAGACGAAAATGGTAAAGTAACTTATACTCAGCAAGTACCTGAAATAGTTGACGAACCTAATTACGAAGAGGTACTTAATAATTTAAAATAATAATTTTATTTTTTAACAAAAAAAGCCGTATCAAATTAATGATACGGCTTTTTTTTACCAAATTAAATAGGGTCTGCTGAAAAGCTCTGAGGTGTATTAGATTTTTATATTCTG
>CAZRWZ010000355.1:0-1997 GCA_964603745.1 uncultured Bacteroidaceae bacterium
CGTTTCTCAGCAGACCCTAAGTAAACTTCTAGAATTAGTTTTAATAACTACCTAGAAGTTACTTAGGCTCTTTATTAACCAAATGTAAATTTTTATTCTTATTCTGTCAAAGCTTTTAAAGTATCTTCTACATCACCCGGAGTACTCATAATTTTTTGAAACTCGCCCATAGTTAACTCTGGCCAATACAAAGCAAATCTATATCTACCATGAAGTATTGTTGCAGTTTTTCCAATAACAACAATCTCGTATGGCATCGCAGCTAACTGTCTTTCGCCAATTATAGGTAAAAATTTAGCTTCACCTGTGGTTTTATCATGCAAAGCTACTCCGAAAACTGCAACTTTGCTAGTTTTGTAAACTAATTTGTAAACCATTCTAGTGTTTCCTTTTTTCGCAGTTAAATTATTTTTTATTGTTTCAACAGCTTTTTCAAAAGAAGCAAATTCTTTTAATTCCACAGGATCCGAAAAATAAGGCATACCAAACATATAATGATATTTCTTTAATTTACTAAGTTCGACTTTTCCTCCAAAATATGTGTATTTAGGATTTATTTGCTTTAAAACAGATTTTACACTATTGTCTATTTTTGTAAGTGCAGCTTTATACGTATCGTAATTACTACCTAAATATCCCACAAAAAGATATTTTGGATTTAGTGCTGTTACTTCAACATTATCGCCTTTTTTTGTTAAGCCAATTCTTAAATTAGCAGCTAAAATACCACGGTCTTTTATTTTTAAACATGTAGCTTGAAGCTCTTTATTTGTGAAAGTGATAACAAAAAAGTTCCCTTTGTTCTCTACATAATACCCACCTGTTATTGTAAAACCTTTAGCTTTCAATTTTGTTTTAACAGATTCTTTTATAGTTTTAATATCGCCAGAAACAGTACCACAGCTAATAAACGGAGATAATTCTTCAGCATTTATTTTCAAAATAAACATTAAGATTAACCCAAAAGAAATAATAATTTTTTTCATATTTAAATAGTTTAATTAATAATATATTAAATATCTAAATTATTGTATATCTATGTTTGTAGAAATGATTTTTGTCAGCTTTAAAAAATGTTTTTAAACACATATATAAAATAATGATTATAACATACCATACTAACTAAATCATTTTATAACTTTGTGCTATAAAAACTATAAAATAAAAATATTATGAGAAAGATTTTTCTATTAATCGTATTATCAATTTTTACATCTGTTTTGTTTGCACAAAATTGCGAATCTTATTTTCCGCAAGAAGTAAATAAAAAATATGAATATACCGATTACGATAAAAAAGACAAGGAAACGGGAACAACCGTAAAAACTGTGAAAGAAAAGAAAGATATTGCCGGTGGTATTGCAGTAACAATAGAAGAAGTAAGCCAAACAAAAGGTTCAGACTCAACTAATACAATAGAGTACACAATAAAATGTGAGAATGGAAAAATGTCTATGGATATGGAATCTATGATGATGAATTCTGAGCAAATGCAAGCTTATGAAGGTATGGAAACTAAAATTGATGCCGATGATTTAACTATACCTACAGATGCCAAAGCGGGTGATGATTTAGGTGGAGGAAAAGTTACTGCCGAAGTTTTTAATCAAGGTGTAAAAATGATGTCGATGACATTTACAATTACTGATAGAAAAGTTGAAGCAGTAGAAAATGTAACAACAACAGCAGGAACTTTTGAGTGTTTAAAAATAACATCTCATGTAGAGTTTCATATGCTAATGACTTTTAAAATGATTATAACAGAATGGTTTGCAAAAGATATTGGAATTGTGAAAAGCGAATCTTACAACAAAAAAGGTAAAAAAACTAGCAGTACTGTTTTAACTAAGATTGAATAAGCTAATTTTTAGAACAAGCTTTAAATTAACCTAAAATCCGCAAGTCAGGGTTTCACTCTGTTAGTTTATAAGTTATTAAATATTAATCAGTTTCACTTTAATTTAAACAGTGAAGCCCTGACTATTAATATTTTAAAA
>CAZRWZ010000356.1:0-1985 GCA_964603745.1 uncultured Bacteroidaceae bacterium
TCTAAAGTCTAATATCTAAAGTCTAATATCTAAGGTCTTGTTTCTATGCATAACGAATTTTATTCGTAGTTTAAACCTATGGACTTGTAGTAGTCCATAGTGGTTTATTGCAAACTTTTGAGTTTATAGGCAGAAACTATTGTGATGGTATATAAGTAAAAAAGCCCAATTGGGCTTTTTTTGCAATTTTTCTCTCAAGTTTGCATTCTAGACGGAGCTTTTTTTTAATGGTTGCCTAAAAAACAAATTAAATTATAATTTAGTCCAATTTCAACAATAAAATGTAAGTTTTTTAAAAGTATTTTTGTTGTTAAAAGCTAAAATATTTCTACAAATTTAAGGATAAATGATTTTTTAGCAGTTCCCTTTAATAAATCATCAATTTTAATGTAATTTTGCATAAATTATAAATCGCTATAATGAATAAAGCAATATTAATAATTCTTGATGGTTGGGGCATTGGAGACAAATCTAAATCTGATGCAATCTACAATGGAAATACACCGTATATTGATAGTTTAAAAGAAAACTATCCAAATTCTCAACTCTTAACCGACGGATTAAATGTTGGTTTACCCGAAAAACAGATGGGCAATTCTGAAGTTGGACATTTAAATATAGGTGCCGGACGTGTGGTATATCAAGATTTAGTAAAAATAAACAAAGCAATAGATAATAATTCTATTGAAGAAATAGAAGAAATTAAAAATGCATTTTCTTACGCTTATAATAACAATAAAAAAGTTCATTTAATAGGTTTAGTTTCTGATGGTGGTGTACATTCCTCAATGAAACATTTGTTTAAACTTTGCGAGATATCTGAAAATTACGGATTGCAAAATACATATATTCATGCAATTACTGATGGCAGAGATACCGACCCAAAAAGTGGAGTTGGATATATAAAACAAGTTCAAGATTTTATTGCAGACAAAAAAGTAAAACTATCATCTGTAATTGGACGTTATTATGCAATGGATAGAGATAAACGATGGGAGAGAATTAAAATTGCTTACGATTTATACATAAAAAACAAAGGCAATCAAGTTGACGATATTTTAGATGCAATGAAATTGTCTTATAATAATAAAATTACAGATGAATTTTTGTTACCAATAGTAGATAAACATTTATCATCTAAAATAGAAAAAGACGACGTAGTTATTTGTTTTAATTTTAGAACAGACAGATTACGACAATTAACAACAGTTCTTACGCAGCAAAATTTTCCTGATTTTGATATGCAAACAATACCATTAAGGTATTATACTATGACTGAGTATGATGCTGGTTTTGAAGGGGTTGATGTTTTGTTTAGAAAAGACAATATAAAACATACGATAGGAGAACTTGTGTCGAAAAAAGGATTGAAACAACTTAGAATTGCAGAAACAGAAAAATATGCTCACGTAACTTTTTTTATGTCAGGTGGCAGAGAAAAAGAATTTGCAGGAGAAGAACGAATTTTAATTCCTTCGCCAAAAATTGCAACCTACGATTTACAGCCAGAAATGAGTGCTATTGCAGTAAAAAATGCACTAGTATCAGAAATTAAAAAAGAAAAATTTGGTTTAATTATAGTAAACTTTGCAAACGGCGATATGGTTGGGCATACGGGTGTTTACGAAGCAGTTCTAAAAGCAATAGAAACAATAGATAATTGTATTAAAGATGTTGTAGAAACAGCAAAACAACATAATTATACCAGTTTAATAATTGCAGACCACGGAAATAGCGATTACGAAATAAACCCTGATGGTTCGCCAAACACACAACATTCTTTAAACCCCGTACCTTGTATATTAATATCAGATAAATACAAAAATATTGAAAATGGGGTTTTAGCTGATGTAGCACCAACACTTTTAAATATTATGGACATTGAAATTCCACAAGAAATGACAGGAAATATCCTAATAAAATAACTTTTAACTTTATGAACTTTCAACTTTATGAACTTTATGAACTTTCAACTTTATGAACTT
>CAZRWZ010000357.1:0-1970 GCA_964603745.1 uncultured Bacteroidaceae bacterium
GATTTATTTCGGGGGCGTGTGAGGAATTTAAACCTATAATTTAAGCGTCATTGCGAGGATTCCGATAACTATCGGAAGACGAAACAATCTTTTTAATATCAAGAGATTAACTTTGTTGAGGGCTTTGCCGTTGCCGCATTCGTTCCTTGTTCGCAATGACGACAACATCCTTAACTTAATGATATTGTACACACGACTGTTGAGGTGCATTAAGCTATGGCATGTTGCTTGCAACTCTTTCGTAAATAAAAACTATATTTTTAGATTGTGGTTGGTAGTTTATAAGTTGGTCTCTTACTTTTAGTGATGAAAATTTATTTTGAACTAAATCTATAAGTCCAACAATTTTATAGTTTTTATCAAGATATTGTTTTGCCCAAGTAAAAATATATTTTTCGGAGTTTGGACGAGTTAACCACGACAAACTAATATCAACAAAAAGAATATATTTTGGTTTGTTTTTTTCTATTTCATTTGCCATTTCTTTTTGCATTTGCAGGGCAAAGGAGTGTATTTCTACAAGATTATAGGTGTATATATAACCTGTTGCAGGATATCTGTCGGCATAGAAATATATTTGAGGCTCGGAACCAATAACAGCTATTTTGTCGGTTTTTGTAGTATTGTTTTTTAAAAATTTTGCAATTTTAATAGACTCAACAAATGGGTTTGAGCCATAAATATTTTTGCTTGATATTTTAGTATCTGTGTTAAACAAGAAATCTTTATTTTGTTTGATTCCCGAATATATTACAAGAAAAAATATAAAAATAGTTATGAATAATAAATTAGGACGATTAATCTTATTAATTAAAAAATTATTGAAATAGTCGAAAACTACAGCAACTAGTAAGCCAATAGCCGGCAATAGAGTTATAAAATAATGCCCTCTGAAATTAAATCCGGGAATAATTGTTAACAACGAAAAAAATACAAAAGAGATTATTAATATTTTATTGTTTTTAGATGTTTTGGTTATAAAAATAAAAGGTATCCCAATTAAAGAAAGTATCCATAACGCAATATATCCCGATGAGGAATAGTTACTAGTAATGCTATTTAGACTAAACTTAAAAACATTAAAAGCTTCTGATACCGGTATTTGCGTGCCATATTTTTGAAGATATTCTATTGTCCAAAACCAAAATTTATTAAAATCGCCAAACAGGTAGAAATATGTAAACATTGTAATAATAGGAGCGGCAAAACCTGTTGTAAAAACAGCAAGTTTTTTTATAACAATTATGTTCTTTTCTGTTTTGTAATATTTTATAATTATTATTGTATAACCAATAAAAACAAAAAACAATCCTGTTTGTTTACAAATGAACGAAAAAGAAAATAAAATACCCGGTATTAAATATAATAATATATTTTGCTTCTTGTTCTTGTAAATCCAAAACACAGAAGCAATCCCTAATAGAGCATAAAAAGTTACAAAATGAGTAGCATGAGCGGCTTGTCCTAATAAAGTCCACGAAGTTCCCATAACACCAAAAGTAGCAGCAGTAATAACTGCACCAATTTTAGAAACAAAATTTTTAGAAATATAAAACAATAATAGCATCGAGAAAATAGAAATAAAAGCTAATCCTAAATGAACACCTACAATTGATTTGCCAAAAATTGTCATTATTAAAGCATACATATAATATGTACCCGGAAATTTCATATTATAAGCCAATGTATATGGAGCATGACCGTCTAATATAAGTTTTCCCATAAGAGCATATTCGCCTTCGTCTCTTTCAAAAGGAAATGATAATAAGTGCATTCTCGCAATAAAAACAAAAGCAACAGCAATAAAAAGTAATATATAAATAACACTATCTTTATTAAAAAAAGAATGTGATAAATCTTGTGTTTTTATATTTTTTTGTTTTTTTAATTTGCGATGTTTTTTACTCATAATAATTGATGTTTTAATCCCAATTGGGATATTTAATTTTCATACGCTTACTTTATAAACA
>CAZRWZ010000358.1:0-1946 GCA_964603745.1 uncultured Bacteroidaceae bacterium
TTTCAGCAGACCCTAAGTAATAAATTAGATTAATTATAGATTATAAGTTTTATGTTTTATATCATTTAAGTAAAAAAAATATTAATTAATTTAGTAGCTTAAAAAATAATATCTATTTTATGAAAAACATATTAGTTATTGGAGCATCAGGGCAAATAGGTTCTGATTTAGTTTTAGAATTAAGAAACAAGTTTGGCAGCAAAAATATTGTAGCTTCTGATATAAAAGAGCCAATGGCAGATGTTTTAAACGGAGGTCCATTTGTTAAATTAGACGTTTTAGATAAATCGGCATTAGAAACTATTGTTGATAAATACCAGATTACTGAAATATATCATTTAGCGGCTATTTTATCGGGTAATGCCGAAAAAAATCCGGCATGGGCTTGGGATATTAATATGCGAAGTTTATTTAATGTGTTGGATATTGCAAAAGAAAAAAAACTTAATAAGATTTTTTGGCCAAGTTCTATAGCTGTTTTTGGACCAAGCACATCAAAAACAAATACACCACAAAACGATATTATGGATCCTAATACGGTTTACGGAATTAGTAAACTTGCTGGCGAACGCTGGTGCGAATATTATTTTGATAAATACAATGTTGATGTTCGTAGCTTAAGATATCCTGGTTTAATCTCATATAAAACAGAAGCCGGTGGAGGCACAACCGATTATGCTGTAGAAATTTTTTACGAAGCTATTAAAAATAAAAAATACGAATGCTTTCTAAAAGAAGACACAACTTTACCTATGATGTATATGGAAGATGCTATTAATGCTACTATAGATTTGATGGAAACAGATGCTGATAATATTAAAATACGTTCTAGTTATAATATTGCAGGTATTAGTTTTAATCCTAAAGAAATATCTAACGAAATAAAAAAATATATTCCAAATTTAGAAATAACATACAAACCCGATTTTAGACAAGCTATTGCCGAATCTTGGCCACAATCTATTAACGAGGATATTACCAGAAAACATTGGGGTTGGAAACACAAATATGATTTAAAAGAAATGACAAAAATTATGTACGAAAAAATTAAAGCAAAAAGCTAAATGGATTGATTACAAATTTACGCATCTCGTTTTTTTTCTTTAAATTCATAATTTACCTCTACTAAATCGCTTATTTTTAGATAATTGCCATTATTGTATTCCTTAAATTTAAAAACATGGATTTTATGTATCCAACTAAGTGGCTCATTTTTATAATATAAGGCTAACAAAATTCCTGATATCATTCCCATTAAATGACTTTCCCAAGAAATATGCGGTTCGTTAGGTAAAATCCCCCAAATCATACTTCCATAAATAAATAAAATAGCTAAACTTAAAGCCATTAAATTTTTATTGTTTTTTATTATTCCTGTTACAACAATAAAAGCAGCAAATGCATACACCAAACCGCTTGCACCTATATGATAAGCAGGTCTGGCACTTACCCAAACCCAAAATCCTGATACAATATATGATATAAAAAAAACTTTATATGCTACTCTACTGTAGAAATAAAAAACAGCTGTCATTAATACAAAAA
Organism: uncultured Bacteroidaceae bacterium; assembly: GCA_964603745.1. GTDB lineage: Bacteria > Bacteroidota > Bacteroidia > Bacteroidales > JAFGXI01 > CAZRWZ01. The sequence continues at coordinate 1,546 of CAZRWZ010000358.1, forward strand.
TGGGAGTTGTATTTGCTAAAATATGATTTAAGTTGCCATGAATTAGAGGTGCTAACAAAATACCTATAAGCCCTTTCGCTTTTAAAGGATATACTCCATAACCAGCAAAACTTATATCTGTAATAATTTCAGTTATTTTTACAGTCCAAATTACTAATAAAAATAATGTGGGAAAAATTAAACTATGTATAAATTTCTTTTTATCTGAAACCATTTATATTTTGTTAATGTCTAAATTATTATATCAAAAATCTTGCTTTTTTATTTTTAATGACAAGTAGGCAGGTTTTTGTTCTATGGACTTATTGTTAAACTGTTCTATTGTTAAACTGTTCTATTGTTAAACTGTTCTATTGTTAAATGGTTAAGTTTAAATTAAGAATTAAAAATTCTATTGTCAT
>CAZRWZ010000359.1:0-1936 GCA_964603745.1 uncultured Bacteroidaceae bacterium
TTTTAGATTAAGTGGCGTTGTAACAACTTGTTATGCGTTTCTCAGCAGACCCTAAATAAAATAAATTATTTTACAAGTCTATCATACAAAACAATACTTCCTGCAACACTAACATTTAAACTGCGTTCGCCAGGTAAGAAAATAATTTCATTACAAAATTCAATAACATTTTCGGGTAAACCTTTGTCCTCTGCACCTAAAATATAACAAGCTTGTTTTGGGTGTTTATAATTGTTTAGCGAAATTGCTGTTTCAGTCATTTCAATACCAATAAGCTTTGTATTAAAAGGTAAGTGCCTTTTAAAATCATCAAAATTATCATATTGAAAAACAGGTAAATGTTTCCAACTTTTCATTGTGTCGGTTTTTTGAATTTTAAATTTACTACCGATTAAAAACAGATAATCTGCACCAAAAACTTGTGCTGTTCTAAACAGGGTACCATAATTATCTTTTGTTTTCATATTTATACAACCAATTCCGAAATATCCGTTTTTTCGCATCATAACAATTTGTTTTTATTAATTTATGATACAAAGAGAAATATCAAGTACGAAATCTAATTGCACACTTAAAAATAATTTGTAACTTTATCAAAAAAAATGCCTATAAATAAAAATGCACTAATTCGTTATAAGGTTATAGATAGTTGTTTACGGAACAATTATCACAAATGGACAATTAATGATTTAATTGAAAAATGCTCAGAAGCTTTGTATGAATTCGAGGGAATTGAAACTCAAATATCTAAAAGAACAATACAATTAGATATTCGCTTTATGCGTAGCAATGCAGGTTATAATGCACCAATAATTGTTTACGATAAGAAATACTACAAATATGAAGATACTGATTTCAGTATAACTAACTCTCCTTTAAATAAAGAAGATGCAAAACGAATAAATGAAGCTGTTAAATTATTAAAACAATTTAATGGATTTAATTATTTTGATGATATATTTAGTTCAATATTAAAAATTGAACAAAAAATCTCAAACGAAAATAATAAAGAATTTTTAAGTATTGATTTTGAAAAAACCGAAAATTTAAAAGGGATTAATTTTATAGAAAACTTACATAAAGCAATATTAAAATCACAAGAAATATTAATAAATTACAACCCTTTTGTTGAGAATGATTTTCCTAATGATATTTATTTTCAGCCATATCAGTTAAAAGAATATAATAATCGTTGGTTTGTACTTGGTTTTAAAAAAGGGAATACAGCTCCCTATGTTTTAGCATTAGATAGAATTGATGACATAACACAATTAGATAGCCATTTTGAAAAGAAAAGCAATTTTAACCCAACTAATTATTTTAAAGATACGATAGGAGTAACAGTTGTAAAAAGAAAAGCTGAAACAATTATTATAAAATTAAATAAGTATTATGCACCGTATATTTTAACAAAGCCATTACATCATTCACAAAAAACAATTAAACAAACTGATAGTTATACACTTATCTCTATATATGTTAAGATTAATAAAGAATTAATAAGTAAAATATTGAGTATAGGGAATAATGCAGAGCTTATTGAACCAATTGAACTACGAAAAAAAATAAAAAATATCTTAGGTAGAAGTTTTAAAAAGTATTAATAATCTATTTCTTTAGTTACATTTATATATTGTAAATTTGTATAAAAGGAAAAGCATTATAAAGGGAATAAAATAATGACGGAATCAAACAGAATAGAATATAAGCAAGAATTGACAGATGGTTTAGAAAAAGAAGTGGTTGCTTTTTTAAACTATCGAGAAGGTGGAATTATTTATTTAGGAATAAATAAATATGGTATAGTTGTAGGTTTACAAGATTCCGATGCTATTCAATTAAAAATAAAAGACCGTTTAAAAAACAATATACAGCCATCTTGTTTAGGCTTGTTTGATGTTGTAAGTGAGCAAAGAGATGGTAAAGATATTATTAA
>CAZRWZ010000360.1:0-1933 GCA_964603745.1 uncultured Bacteroidaceae bacterium
GGTGTAGGAGTATCTGTAACAATCCAGCTTGTATCTCCATCAGAAATTCTGCAATAAGATTCGTCGGTTGATAGGTTAACAGAAACAGTTTGGTCTATTATTGTTCCTGAGTTATTTAAAAGATACAATTCTTCTCCGCTTGATGATATTTTAAAATTAGTGTGTAATTCGGTTGTGTTTAATCTGTTTTTACTAGAAGCGAAAACCAGTAAATAACTATGTGGTAAAATTGATATTTCAGGAAAAATCCATTTGTTTAAATTATTAACATCATCAGATAAGCTATAATTTAATAAGCTAATACTTGTGTTACTTGTGTTGTATAATTCAATCCAATCACTAAAATCACCGTCTTCGTCTTGAATGCTAGTGCCATTTTTTGCCATAAATTCGTTAATTAACACAGTTTGCCCGTTAATATACGAAACAGATAAAAATAATATTAGTAATTGTAAGTATTTCATTAGTGCTAGTATAATATATAAATTATTTAGGTGTTTTTAAATACCTAAATTGTAATTCTAATTGGTATATTTAATTCTTCGACGCTTACGGCAAACAGAACCGAGCTTGCGAGCTCAAAGTAGTTAAATATTTATTTCTTAAATTACACCTCGTTCTCTTGAAACGAGCTTGTTAATTATACAAAAGTACAAAAAATAAACTAAGCTGTTGTTTAGTTAATAGAATTTTTTATGTTTTATCCAAAAAATAAATAAGCAATAAAAATAGCTGCAATAATTCCTGCAAGGTCGGCAATTAAACCTGCTGTAATAGCATATCTAGTGTTTTTAACACCAACCGAACCAAAGTATACTGCAATTATATAGAAGGTAGTATCTGTAGCTCCCTGAAAAACACCTGCAAGTCGTCCGGCAAAACTATCGGCACCATATTGATCCATAATGCTAACCATCATACCACGTGCACCCGAACCGCTTAAGGGTTTCATTAGTGCTGTTGGCAAAGCATCAACAAAACGGGTGTCGGTGCCAAGTGAATTAAAAAAGGCTTTTATTCCATCAATAATAAAATCTAATGCACCCGAAACTTTAAAAACGCCAATAGCTACTAAAATTGCAATTAAATAAGGAATAATTTTTATTGCAACAGAGAAACCTTCTTTTGCTCCATCAATAAAAGCATCGTAAACATTAACTTTTTTGTAAATAGCCATTCCTATAAATGAGATGATTATTGCAAATAGAATGAAATTTGCTGATACAGATGAAATTGTTGATATACTTTCTTTTGGTAGGGTAGAGAAGTAGTAAATTATTCCTGATATAAATAAAGTGAAACCTCCTAAATAGCTTAAAATAGTTTTGTTAAAAAGATTTATTTTTTGATATAAAGAAACTGCTACAATCCCTGCAAGAGTAGAGAAAAAAGTAGAAAGTAGAATTGGAATAAATACATCGGAAGGGTCGGCAGCACCCATTTGTGCACGATAAACCATTACCGAAATAGGAATTAATGTTAATCCCGAAGTATTTAAAACTAAGAACATTATCATTGAGTTACTTGCTGTATCTTTCTTGGGGTTAAGCTCTTGCAACTGTGTCATAGCTTTTAAACCGAGTGGGGTGGCGGCATTGTCTAAACCAAGCATATTTGCCGAGAGGTTCATCATTATACTACCAACAACAGGGTGGTTTTTAGGGATTTCAGGGAAAAGTTTTCTGAAAAATGGACCTACAAGTTTGCTTATAATTGTGATAAATCCACCTTTTTCGCCTATTTTCATCAGTCCGAGCCAAAGTGTCATTACACCGGTTAAACCAATTGAAAGTTCAAAGCCAAGTTTTGCTTGGTCGAAAGTGCTGTTCATTATATTAGGAAATACTGTGTAATCACCAAAGAAGATTAGCCGTATTAGAGCTACCACAAAGGCTATTATAAAAAATGCTATCCAAATATAATTTAATGCCAT
>CAZRWZ010000361.1:0-1922 GCA_964603745.1 uncultured Bacteroidaceae bacterium
AAATTAAATATTATGAAAACAAAATTAATAATTTTAGTATTACTTTTTACAGTAAGCATTTACACAAAAGCCCAAAACAAAGTAGATATTTCGGGTTTTGCCAGAACCTACGAAGGGGTAAAAGTTGATAACGGCGATTTTGCAATAATTCAGCAAACTCTTAATCTTAATTTCGAAAAACGTGGCGAAAAAGTAGCATTTAAAGCAAATCCTATGCTATATTTGTATAACGCCGACAGTTTAAATTTTAGAATGCGTGAAATTTATGCCGATATGTATTTCAATAAATTTGATATACGAATTGGTAAACAGCAAGTTGTGTGGGGAAAAGCCGACGGTGTTTTTATTACTGATATTGTTTCGCCACTTAATTTAACAGAGTTTTTATTGCCCGATTTTGATGAGATAAGAACAGGTGTTATAGCGGCAAAAGTTAATTATTATATTGGCAATAGTACAATAGAATTAATTGCAATTCCTCAATTTACGCCAACAACTCGCCCCGCTGCTAATTCTATTTGGTATGTACAACCAAATTTTCCTGCACCTGCTACTTTCGACTGGAGCCAAAGCACTATAAAACCATCGTTAGAAAACAGCGAAGTATTTATGAAATGGTCGGCAATGACATCTAAAATAGATTTTGACCTTATGGGTGGCTACACTTGGGACGATAACCCAACAATGCACGTGCAAAAACATTTTGGAATGGATACTACTACAATGCCTCCTTCGCCTATGCTAACAGGATTAACCATAACACCGGAGCATCATAGACTTGCCGTTGGTGGAGGTTCGTTTAGTACAGAAATAAAAGGTTTTATATTGCGTGGTGAAGCTGCCTATTATAACGGAAAATATTTTCAAACCGAAGATATAACAGCAGAAGATGCTATTATACAAAAAGATTATGTAAATTATGTTGTAGGGCTCGATTTTAGTATTGGTAAGGTAAAATTAAGCGGTCAGTTTATTCAAAAATATATTTTAGATTATAGTGATGGTATGGTTGACAACGAAATAAATAATATGGCAACTGGTTTAATTCATTATGATATGATGCGTGAAACTCTTCACTTAGAACTATTTTCATATATCGGTATAACCGGCGAAGATGCTCTTATTCGTCCGAAAATAACATACGATTTTGATGATAGCTTTTCTATTTTACTCGGAGCAAATATTTTTGTTGGCGACGAAAAAGGTCAGTTTGGTCAATATCAAGATAATACAATGGTTTATACTAAAATTAAATATAATTTTTAAAAAAATATGAAATATAAATTAATTTTAATACTATTAATAACAGCATCTGTTATTTTTGCACAAAAAGCCGACGATATAATTGGTAAATACCACTTACCGAATAAGTTAGATGTACGTATTTATAAGCTTGGAAATAAATATTACGGTAAAATAGTAGCTTTAAATGGTTTTGAAAACGGACAAACAACCGATATAAATAATGATGACGAAGGTTCAAGACAAGAACCTTTAATAGGTATGGTTATTATAAAAGGCTTAGAGTTTAATTCTGAAGATAAAGAGTGGATAAATGGTAAAATGTACGGACCGGAAAAAGGAATGTTTTTTAATTTGCAAGTTACCGAAATGCGAGAAAAGGAAATAGAGGTAGTTGGCTCAAAATATTTTTTTTGGCATACTTTGGTTTGGAAAAAAATATAGTATAGGTGACTTCTAAAAAGTAAAAATATATTAGAGTTTAGACCTTAGATATTTGTGTATTCTGCGGTTTAAATTCCTCACACGCCCCCGAAATAAATCGGGACAGGCTTTGAACTCGAACTTTATAGTTCAATCTCTTGACTTTATAGACAGACCCTAAATAGGGTTTGCTGAGAAACGCATAACAAGTTGTTACAAAGCCACTTAATCCAAAATACGCTATTGTAAATGCAAAC
>CAZRWZ010000362.1:0-1912 GCA_964603745.1 uncultured Bacteroidaceae bacterium
CCTGAATTCAATAATCTAATGCAACAAATTAATTTATAGGTAATTCTTTTGATAATTTGATAAAAGGTACACGATGCAAGCTTATATCCGCAGGTTTACTTTTAAAATAAAAAAAAATTCAAAAAAACTAAATGGATTAAGTTTATATGACAAATTCCGCCTGCAATATTTTGCAAATAAACTTAGTTTTATTACCTTTATCTAATAATTTAAAACCTTAATATGAAAAACATACTATTTATTATTGTAACATTAATTACATTTTCTTTATCAGCAAATACAGAACAAATTAAATTAACAAATCAAGAACAAAATATTTTTTATTATTCTGTTTGCGATAATAATATTGAAGCACCACAGGGATATTCGTGGGTTAAACTAAAAGCAATTAAAACATCTGTGCTACAACCAGATAATTGGTTTTTTAATGCAGAAAAGCAAAATAAAACCTTAGCCTATTTTATTACAAAAGAAGATTACACCAAAGATCCAAACCAAATGTTTGCAACAGGTTTTTCGCTAAATGTACTTACAGATATAGGTGAACGCAAAGCCATTAACTTTGTTGAAACAATGGTTTCTAACCTAATAAAACAAGGTACAGCAATAAAACAAGAAGAAATTAAAAATAATAATTTAATCGGAAAACTTTTAATAATTCAAATAGGCAATACAATTATAGAATATAAAATTGTTGGAAATAAAAAAACAAACAAAGTTTACATTGCTTCTTTTGAAACTCCTGCCAACAAATGGGAAAAAAATAAAGACATAGCAAAAACTATATTAGATAAGCTTAATTTTAATCAAAAATTTTAAACTTAAAATTATGAAAATAGATATTAAATTACTAAAAACAATTAGCGAATTACCAGGCACATCAGGATTTGAGCAAAAAATAAGAGAATTTATTATTAAAGAAATCAAAGGTCTTGTTGATGAAATTAAAATTGATAATTTAGGAAATATCATTGCAATAAAAAAAGGAAAACAAAACAAAAAAGTAATGGTAGCCGCCCATATGGACGAAATTGGTTTTATTGTTAAATATATTGACGACAATGGTTTTATAAAATTTCATCCACTTGGAGGTTTCGACCCTAAAACATTATCATCGCAAAGAGTTATTGTACACGGAAAAAAAGACTTAGTAGGTGTTATGGGAACTAAACCCATACACATTATGAAACCAGATGAAAGAAAAAAAGCTGTAGAACTCGACGATTTTTTTATTGATTTAGGCATGACAAAAAAAGAACTTGAAAAATATATAGAAATTGGTAACCCTATTACTAGAGAACGTGAACTTATTGAAATGGGCAATTGTGTAAACGGAAAATCTTTGGATAATAGAATTGCTGTTTACATTTTAATTGAAACACTTAAACTATTAAAAAACAAACAAATACCATACGATTTATATGCTTGTTTCACAGTGCAAGAAGAAGTAGGTATTAGAGGAGCACAGGTTGCATCGCAAGAAATAAACCCCGATTTTGGTTTTGGATTAGATACAACAATAGCGTATGATGTTCCTGGTTCGCAAGCACACGAACAAGTTACAAAACTTGGAGAAGGTGTAGCCATAAAAATTATGGATAGTTCTGCTATTGCAGATTACAGAATGGTAGCTTTTATGAAAGAAACTGCCAAAAAAAATAAAATTAAATGGCAACCAGAACTTTTACCTGCCGGTGGAACCGATACATCAAATGTGCAACGTATGAACAAAGGCGGGGCTATTACAGGAGCTATCTCTATACCTACTAGACACATACATCAAGTAATTGAAAGTGTGAATAAAGAGGATATAAAATCTTCGGTTAGCTTACTAACCAACTGTATTACTGAATTAAATACTTATGATTGGAACTTTTTTTAAAACGAAGTCTCAATTTCTTGACTTTATAGA
>CAZRWZ010000363.1:0-1911 GCA_964603745.1 uncultured Bacteroidaceae bacterium
CAAACTTATAAGTACATATGTTTTAAAAAGTTTGCATTTACAATAGCGTATTTTAAATTAAGTGGCCTTATAATAAGACTGTTATGCGTTTCTCAGCAGACCCTACTTAGCTATTTATAAGACTAAAGGAATACTTTACAGAAATAATCTAAAATACTTTAAAAATCAATCAATTTTTAGTAATATTACAATTTAAAAGAAACTACTACAAAATAATTTAAAATATTAAAAATGAATTTTGATTTATCAGAAGACCATAAAATGATTCGCGAATCTGTTAGAGATTTTGCCGAAAGAGAAATAAGACCAGTTGCAAAAGATTTAGACGAAAAAGGAGAATTTTCGGTAGAATTAACAAAAAAGATGGGCGAATTAGGTCTGTTTGGAATGTATTTACCAGAGCAATATGGCGGACAAGGAATGGATACACTGTCGTATATTATTGCCGTAGAAGAATTAGCATCGGTTGATGCATCGCAAGCTGCAACTTTGGCAGCACATAATTCTTTGGGTATAGGTCCATTATACTACTATGGAACCGAAGAACAAAAAAATAAATATTTACCACAACTATGTACAGGCGAAGCACTTTGGGCATTTGGTTTAACCGAACCTGATGCAGGGTCAGACTCTCGTGGTTCTAAAACAAAAGCAAAATTAAACAATGGAGAATGGACTATTAACGGTTCTAAAATTTTTATTACTAATGGAGCTTCCGAATTAGCTATTGGTTCTACTGTGCAAACTGTTACTGCCGAAGACGAAAAAGGCAGAAAAGAATATACAACTATTATTGTAGAAAAAGGAACAAAAGGTTATGAAACTGTTGCAATGCACGGAAAAATGATGTGGCGTGCTTCTGATACTGCCGAGCTTTATTTTGACAATTGCAAAGTTGCAGAAGCAAACCTTTTAGGAAAAATTGGCGAAGGTTCTAAAATCATGCTTTCTACCCTAGATAATGGACGTTTATCTATTGCAGCAATGGGTTTAGGTGCAGCACAAGGTGCTTTTAATTTAGCTATGCGTTATGCTCACGAAAGAAAACAATTTGGTAAATTTATTTATAATTTCCAAAATACATCTTTTCAAATGGCAGATGCTGCAACAAAAATAGAACTTGCACGAAACTTACTTTACAAGGCTTGTTGGTTAAAAGATAATAAACGTCCGTTTGCTAAAGAAGCTGCAATGAGTAAGCTTTACTGTTCAGAAATTGCAAAAGAAGTTGCCGATCTTGGTGTTCAAATACATGGTGGATATGGTTTAATGAAAGATTATGATATTGAAAGATTTTACAGAGACCAAAGATTATTACAAATTGGTGAAGGAACATCGGAAATACAACGATTAGTTATTGCTCGTTATATTGCTGATGAATTTAATGGGTAGTAAAAAGCTGTATATAAAGTCTATTTTTTTTGATGTTGTTGCTTTAAACACATAGAGTTAACACTTTTCTTATCAAGTTTTTTATCGCATTTAATATTTAGCAGAGAGGGCAGGGATCGAACCTGCCACAGCCGGTCTTATCCGTCTGCTACTGGTTTTGAAGACCAGCTGAAACACCAGTTTCGTCCCCTCTGTAGGTTTTTAATTCTGTAAAAATATAACAAAAAAATGTTTTTTTTCTAAATGTTCAAAAAAAATAACAAATAAACTAAAGAAAATATTAGAAAACACTAGAAACTAGACCTTAATATCTATGCTAAAGTTCTATTGCTATATTGTTAAACTGTTCTATTGTTAAATGGCTAATTATTAATTACACATTACTAATTACACATTACTAATTACACATTACTAATTACACATTACTAATTGCTAAATGGTTATATTGTTCTACGGCTAATTATTAATTACACATTACTAATTGTTAAATGGTTCTATTGCTAATCTTTAAATTAAGAA
>CAZRWZ010000364.1:0-1905 GCA_964603745.1 uncultured Bacteroidaceae bacterium
TGCTTCAGGGGTTTTTAGGCATAAAAATATTTCTATTGGGCATACTCGTCTTTCTATAATAGACACAAGTGATAATGCTAATCAACCACTTTTCGATTTAGATAATAATTATGCAATTGTTTTTAATGGAGAGTTTTATAATTATAAAGAATATCGTAAAATATTAGAAACAAAATCATATCAATTTAAAACTAACAGCGACACAGAGGTGCTTTTATATATGTACTTGGAATTTGGTGTAGATTTTTTAGAAAAAATTAACGGCTGTTTCTCAATTGCAATTTTAGATAAAAACAAAGAGGAACTAATTCTTGCAAGAGATAGGTATGGTATAAAACCTCTATATGTTTATACTGATGCCGAAAAATTAATTTTTGCATCAGAAATGAAAGCTATTATGGCTTACAATATCGAAAAAAACATAAACCATGATAGCTTATTGCTTTATTTTCAGCTAAATTACATTCCGGGTGCAAGTTCTATTTTTAATAATATATTTAGATTAACACCAGGTACTTATATAAAAATAAATAATAAAGGAGTATCTAAAAATATTTATTATAAAATCCCTTACACAAGAAATTACACAAATATTTCTTACAAAGATGCTAAAACAAAGCTGAAAGATTTAATTTATAATTCGGTTGAACAACGATTAGTTGCCGATGTTCCTTTAGGTACATTCTTAAGCGGAGGAGTAGATAGCTCTATCATTACAGGTATTGCCTCTGAGTTTAAATCAAATATAAATTCATTTTCTGTTGGCTACAAAGACGAACCATATTTTGATGAAACAGATTATGCTCTTGAAGTTGCAAAAAAGTTCGGAACTAATCATCATTCCTTCAAACTTAGTAACAATGATTTATACGATAATCTTTTTAATATTTTAAACTATATTGATGAACCTTTTGCCGATAGTTCTGCAATTCCTGTATATATTTTAAGCAAACTTACCAAACAACATGTTACTGTAGCCCTTTCGGGCGATGGTGCCGACGAAATTTTTTCTGGCTACAATAAACATATGGCTCATTTTAATGCAAACAATAATTTATTTTCTAATCTATTATTAAAAGGAATTTACCCTATTACAAAAAAATTACCAGAAGGAAGAAACTCAAATTTTGCAAATAAAATAAGGCAGGTAAATAAATATGTAGCAGGGCTTAAACTTAGCGAAAAAGAAAGGTATTGGTTTTGGGCAAGTTTATACTCTAACAAAAATGCACACAGCTTATTTACTGATAATTACAAATTTAATAAAGCATCAAAATATATTAATGAATTAACCGAAAATATTGATAGCAAAGATTTTAATGATATATTACTTTCTGATGTAAACATGGTTTTACAAAATGATATGCTTACTAAAGTTGATTTAATGTCGATGGCAAATGGTTTAGAAGTTCGCACACCATTTTTAGACCATAATATTGTTGATTTTGCTTTTAGTTTACCAAGTAAATATAAAATTAACGGAAAAATGAAGAAACGTATTCTGCAAGATAGTTTTAAAGATTTTTTACCTAAAAGAATATATAACAGACCAAAACATGGTTTCGAGGTTCCATTATTAAAATGGTTTCAAACAGAATTATTCTCATTAATTAATGATGATTTATTAAATATTGACTTTATTAAATCACAAAATATTTTTAATTATACCGAAATTGAACGATTAAAACAAAAGCTATTTTCTAAAAACCCTCAAGACATTCATGCTCAAATATGGGCATTAATAGTTTTTCAAGTTTGGTGGAAAAAGTATATCTGTCTATAAAGTCAGATTTCTGTGGTTTGCATGACACATACACTTTAGGGGAAGTTTTAAAAATTAGGTTTTCAACAATAATTAGGGTCTGCTGAAAAGCTCTGAGGTGTATTAGATTTTTATATTCTGAA
>CAZRWZ010000365.1:0-1872 GCA_964603745.1 uncultured Bacteroidaceae bacterium
TTTCAGAATATAAAAATCTAATACACCTCAGAGCTTTTCAGCAGACCCTAATTAATCAATTCTGTAATATTTTCTATTAGTACTTTAGGGGTAAATGGTTTTATTAGTACTTTATCGGCATTTATTGATTGTTGTTTATAGAATGAATATGCTGTTACCAAAAGAATTGGTACTTCAGGATTAATTTCTTTCATATATTTGGCGGCTTCGTTTCCGTTTAGTCCGGGCATATTTATATCCATTATTACTATTTGTAACTCGTGATGTTTTTCTTTAAAAATTTCTATTGCTTCTACTCCATTTAATGCTTTATATATTTTTGCTCTAGAGTTTTTTATAACAAATTCTAAGTAAGACAAGTTTTCTTTATCATCATCAATAATTAAAACCGATTTATTGGTAAAATTTAATGGACTATTAATTTTTTCTTCATGTTCTAATTGTTGTGTAGGTATTTTAAATGCAATGGTATTTTTTTTATCTGCATTATTAATAATTTCGCCGCCTAAATTAGATAAATACATTGGCACTAATAGTTTGTTTAATTCCAGATTATCAATAATAGGTATATTAGTCTTGAATATAAAAGTAATATTATTTTTATCATCAATAAAATAAGAACAATCTATTTTGTTTGCACCTATATTGAACAAATGATTTATTAAACTTATAAATATCTGTTTTAATTTTGATTGATTAGTGCTAATTTGAATGGCTTCTTGTTTTATATTATTGAGTACAAAACTTTTGTTTTCTTCCGAAAACTTAAATATAAGTACTATATCGCTAAGCATTTCGTGTATATAGAATTTATTTTGGTGTATTTCAAAGTCTTCTTTTATTTTTATATTTTCTTTAAGTATGTCTATTTTTTTAGTAATATCATCTTTAAAAATATTAAAATTGTTTAGGGTTGCTAATATTGCTTTTAATTTTGTTTCGCTATTATAATTTTGGTTAGTTAATATACTTTTTAAAGATTTTTCTTTAGATATTAATAGATTAATGGTTTCTTGAAGTTCTAAATTATGTTTATTTAAATTCTGTAATTCTTGTATTGATGTTTGGGTTATTTCTATTTTGCTAGCAATTTGTTCTTTAGAGTATTGTTCTATTTGTTTTATCAATACATAGTTTTCTCTACTAGACAGTTCGTTTAGCAGTGTTGCTACTATGGCAACAAAATATACTGTTATAAAAAGAAAGGTGTATCCATAAAATTCGTATGTGCTAATTTTTAGTTGCAATACATATAAATATAATATACTTATCAATATACTTGAAATGGCAGTATGTAATATTCTTACACTAGAAAGCATTATTAACACAGACATTACCGAAACAAAGCCTACGGAATAGAATAGATAGAACAATGGATCTGTGCTAAAATACATTTGGATAATAATACCTATTAATGCAAAAATATAAAACGAATGTACGTATAACGACACTTTATTGCTTTCTAATATTTTGGTGTAAACTAGTAATAATCCGTATATTACCATAAATAGTTTTATTGATATGTAAATATCGAATGCTATACTTGAATATAATAAGTCTATTAATCCTAACAAAAAATATACTATACTAGTTATTAATATTAAAGCTTTTATTTGTTCAAATTTACTAGAAAAAAAGAAAAAGATGTATTCCGATTCTTTTTGTTTTGATTTAAAACCAAATAAACTATTATAGAATTTATTATTTTTTACAGTGTTTATCAAGTTATTTTTTGTTTAAGAGCGTAATTATACAAATAAATTAATTTTTACACAAGTATAAGATTTACATTAATTTTTTTTATTGATTAACTATATTTATAAGTTGATAAGATTATATTTTATTCGATATTGTGCTATAAGTACTGTCTGT
>CAZRWZ010000366.1:0-1860 GCA_964603745.1 uncultured Bacteroidaceae bacterium
CCTCAGAGCAAGCATAAAACTATGATTTTAACATTTGTAAATGCAAACTTATAAGTACATATGTTTTAAAAAGTTTGCATTTACAATAGTGTATTTTGGATTAAATGGCTTTGTAACAACTTGTTATGCGTTTCTCAGCAGGCCCTAAATATAAAATAAAGCCTCAATAACTTTCTGTTATTGGGGCTTTATTTATTTAGGATAGAATAAATTGAAAAAAAAATAATGTATATTTGTTTTTTATTTAAAAAATGAAAAAACAAAGATTTAACATATATATAATAGCCGTAATTTTTTTAATTTTTGCAGTATCTTGTTATACAACTAATCAAACAACACAGAAACCAAAAAATAAGAACCTTGCTTATATATACAACCCTCATTCCAGAACAGTAAATATAGAATATCTTGTAAATCATATTGATGATGATAACAGTAAAATATATGCACGAGTAAAATCAAACGAGCTATTTTTTATTAAATCAACTGTTTCCGATGGGCAATTTGCCGATATAAAATTTAAATATAGAGTATATAATTCTTTTTCGAGCAAACAAATAGTTGATAGTGCTACACTAATCCTAAACTTTAGAAAAGATTTAATTGGCGACACCATTGAAATAGAACTGCCTATTAAAATAAAAAGAGATTCTACTTATTCTGCAAAAATTATTTTTACCGATTTAAACAGAGAAAGAAAAGAAACAGATTATATTTTTATTGATAAAAAATCGAGATACACAAATCAGAATTTTTTAGTTGAAAACAAAGAAGATAAAATTTTGGTTTTTGATAGAATAATAAAAAGCAATAAATATTATAATATAGAAAACAGCAGAGTTAAACAAAAAAGTTTTTTTGTTTCTTATTATGCAACTAAATTTCGTCCTGCTTTTTTACCTTTTTCTACACAAGTAAAAAAAATAGACTTAAATCCCGATAGCATCTTTTCAATTAAAAATAATTTATTTATAACTAAAAAAGGCTTGTTTTTTCTGCGTGCTGACACAAATATTGCTAAAGGAATAAGCTTATTAAACTTTACACCTAATTATCCTAAACTAAAAACCCCCGAAGAGTTATTAGACCCACTACAATATATCACATCAAGTTCTGAATTTAAACGACTAAAAAATAACCCAAGCAAAAAACTTGCAGTAGATAAATTTTGGTTAAATATAACCGGAAATAAAAACAGAGCCAGAGAATTAATTAAAATTTATTATACTAGAGTTAAACTTGCAAATATATATTTTACTAGCTATAAAGAAGGGTGGAAAACAGATAGAGGAATGATTTTTACAGTTTTTGGAGCACCTACAATAGTTTATAAATCTGATAAATATGAAAAGTGGATTTATGGCGAAAATCAAACAAATGCAGGTTTAATTTTTCTTTTCGAGAAAAAAAATAAATTCTTTTCCGATACCGATTACGAACTACACCGAAACCAAGTGTACAAAACTACATGGTATCAAGCTGTAGATGTTTGGAGAAATGGACGTGCATTTACAGTTGTAAATTAGACCTGTCTATAAGGCCCAATTTTGGCGTTATTATTCAAAATTAAAATACTTTAATGTTTTACAGTTTTAAATTTATCACACACATTAACCTTAAATTTTAGAGTAAAAATAGCCCCTAAAAAACAAAGTATTTTCATTTTTTACATATTGATTCATCATTAAATCAAATAATAATTGAGAAATACACTTAAATTTATTACTTTTGCAGTTTAAATTAAATTCATAACTTAAAAATGAATAAAGCTAAAATATTATTCATTTCACAAGAAATGACGCCATACTTGCCAGAAACCGAAATTTCTGTTATAAGCAGGAATCTGCCTCAAGGCATTCA
>CAZRWZ010000367.1:0-1843 GCA_964603745.1 uncultured Bacteroidaceae bacterium
TAAAACACTTTCTTCATAAAACAAAAAAACCTTAGAAATTAGAGCTAAAAAGTCTAAAATCTAAGGTTTTATTTCTAAAATCTTATAATCTATTTTTATTTAGTTTTTGCTTTTACCTTATCATTCATTACTTTAAATTTATCCATCATTTCTAATTTATAATAGATTGTTTTTAAAGCTGTCATAGTACTAAGGTCTTCGCTATCTTTTTCGTAAGCTTTTTCTAATAATGGTAAAGCTTTTTCGAACATAGCTTTTGCTTCTGCTAATTTAGCATCATATTCTTTTTGTTTTGTAGGCGGAATTTCGTCTGCTTGATTATACATTTCACCACCTTTATTAAAATACAAAGCTCCTAAACTATATGAACCTGTTGCGTATTCAGGGTCAATTTCTACACATCTTTTATATGCTTCTTCGGCTTTATCTAATTCTCCTGCTTTTTCGTAAATAACACCTAAATTAAAAAACAATAATTTATTATTAGGTTCTTTTTCTGTTGCTTTAACAAGCATTTCTTTTGCTTCTTCCGATTTTCCTGTAGTAATATAGTAGTTTATTTTTTCTACCAACAATACTGATTCGTTTGGATATTTTTCTATTCCTTTATCTACTGTTTTTAAATATTTTGCAGTATCCCCCATTTCTTTATAGTTATTTGCCCAAAGTATATACATTTCTGCTTTCATTTGGTCGCTATCGCCATAACCAAGTTCTATTGTTTTCTTAAAATATTCGTTAGAAGATTTATAATCTTCTGCTTTTTGAGCAGAAAGTGCGGTGTAATAAAAAATTGCTGTATCAACTTTCCCTGTCATACCAGATACAAATAAAGAACGCTCAAATGCAGCTTGTGCAGATTTATAATCCTTTTTGTTTTGGAAATCGTCTACACCTTTATTTACCATTATATTAGCTAGATAAGGATATCTCTTCTGAACAATATCCATTATAATTTCAGTGTCAACATATTTTGTATTCATATCCATTAATGCTTTCTGAAATTTTATTTGGTCTAATTTGTTATTTTCTATATCTAATGTTTGAAGTGCAGGGTCTTTAAAATTATAAAGTAAAGCTTTTTTGTACGAATCAAATGCAATTGTAATTGCATCAGCTGATAAACCCTTAAACTCTTTACTTACATAAATTGCTTGATAAATCTGACCTCTATACCACCACGACCTTGGGTCTTTAATTGTTTTAGGGTGTTTTATTACTTTATCAATTGCTTCTTTGGCTTCGTCTAATTCATTATATTTTAAATGATTAAAGGCTGTAGCTCTTAAAGGAGATTGTGCATTTATAGATACAATAGCTATTAATGCAAAAATGAATGTTAAAAATATTCTTTTCATAATTTTAATTTAAAATTTTTTATTACAATTTCTATTCCAAATTTTATTTCTCAAAAATATAAATTTATTTTAGAATAAAAAAAGAGCACCTTAAAAGATGCTCTTTTTTTAAAATTTATTCTTCGTTATTCGTCGGATTTTCATCAGAACTTTCGTCAGAACTTTCGTCATTAGTATCATTATTGTTGGTTAAGTCCTCATCTGTAACTTCACCCTCAACAATTCCTCCTTCAACGCCTTCTATTTCTTCGCCTTCAACATATTCTTCCTCTTCGGTTTTTGGCACTTTTGCAACTGCGGCAATGCTATCACCTGCTTTTAGGTTAATTAATCTAACCCCTTGTGTTGCACGTCCCATAACTCTTAGTGTTGAAACATCTAAACGAATTGTTATACCCGATTTGTTGATTATCATTAAATCGTCTTCGTTGGTAACATCTTTAAGAGCAATTAATTTACCTGTTTTTTCGGTTATATTAATTGTT
>CAZRWZ010000368.1:0-1831 GCA_964603745.1 uncultured Bacteroidaceae bacterium
TAAGTAGAGCTTGTCTATAAAGTCAAATGTCTGGTGTAGAAAGTAGTATATGTTGAGCTCACAAGCTAAATATCCCAATTGAGATTAAATCAATTCACAAAAAGTTGTATCAATGCAAATTTTAATTAATTCGTTAACCGTTTTATGCAAAACAGGGTGAACAAAATTAGGAGCAATATCATTTAGTGGATAAAGAACAAAATTACGTTGTTGCAATAAAGAATGAGGTATTTTCAAATTTGGTTCATCAATAATCTTTGTTTCGTAAAAAAGAATATCAATATCAATAATTCTATCGGCATAGCCCTTGTTATAGTGTTTTCTGCCAAGTGCATTTTCTATCTCATGTATTTTAGAAAGAAGCTCTTGCGGGTTTAAATCTGTTTTAATTTTTATAGCATTATTCAAAAAAAAGTTTTCGCTTTTGAAACCCCAAGCCAGTGTTTTATACATTTTAGAAACAGCAATAATTTTTCCTGCATTATCAGTTATCATAGAAATAGCGGTTTCTATATGTTTTTTTTTATTGCCGATATTACTCCCAAGAGATAAGTAAGCAATCATTATTAGTAAACTTTTATTTCGTTGTAAACAGTATCTCGCTCAACAGCAATGCGTTTTGCTTCTTTTATTAGTTTAACTAATTGCTCTGTATTCATTTTTGGGTTTTGGTCGTCGGCACCGGCAAGCGAGTAAATTTTTGTAGTATCATCAATAGTTCCATCAATATCATCAACACCAAAAGACAAAGATAACTGAGCCATATCACGACCAAGCATTGGCCAATATGCTTTTAAGTGGGGAATATTATCAAGGAAAATTCTCGACACCGCAAAATTCTTTAAATCCTCTACGGCAGTAACTTCTCCAATATGCGACATACGATTATTTTCTTTACGATATTTAAGCGGAATATAGGTGTTAAAGCCACCTGTTTTGTCTTGTAAATTACGTAATTGTTGCATATGGTCAATACGATGCTCGTAGTTTTCTATATGTCCGTAAAGTATTGTTGCATTAGATGGTAAGCCAACTTTGTGAGCTATTTCATGAATTGTAAGCCATTGATTTGTAGATGCTTTTGTGTCGCAAATATGTTTCCTTATTTTAGGGTGAAAAATTTCGGCACCACCACCCGGTATAGAATCTAAGCCATATTCTTTTAGTTTTTTCAGTCCGTTTTCTATATTATAACCCGCTTTGCGTATCATAAATTCAAGTTCTACGGCAGTAAAACCTTTTATGTGTAATTCTGGTCGGTGTTGTTTTATTTTTTGTAATAATTCTCCGTAGTAATGCAAATCTCTGTTAGGATGAACACCGCCCACAATATGCACTTCGGTTATTGGTTTATCATCGTAAGATTTAACAATGTCAAGCATTTGTTCTACCGAAAAATCCCAAGCATCGGCATCGTTAATTTTTGCTTTATAGGAACAAAATTCGCAATCGTAGATACAAATATTTGTTGGTTCGATATGAAAATTGCGGTTAAAATATGTTTTATTTCCGTGCAAATTTTCTCGTACATAATTTGCCAAAACACCAAGCAAACCTAAATCGGCTTTTTCGAAAAGCAAAACTCCATCATCAAAAGAAATTCTTTTTTTGTGTTCTACTTTTTCTACTATTTTTTCTAGCTCGGGGCTGATATTTTCTTTAAAAATATTATCTAAAATCATTATTCTGATATTTTAAACAAAAGTAAATAATTGAAGTTAATAATCTACAATTAATTCTAATTCTTTAAATTCATTTACAGAAAATGCTTCATAATTTAAATTAGGATTTAAAATAATTTCGGGGTTAAAATTCTGGATTTGATAGTTTT
>CAZRWZ010000369.1:0-1823 GCA_964603745.1 uncultured Bacteroidaceae bacterium
AATAACTTTATTTATATTTTCATAAAGTATTTTTCTCACCATTAATTCAAATGATGAATTATGTTCTTTAAAATATTCTTGTAAATATCTACCTGAAATTAAAGGATTAGGTTTGAATAATTTATTAAATATTGAAGCTAATGAATTAGATTTGTTTTTATCTCCTTCTATTGTATAAGCCATTAGTTTCTTTAATAAATCATTCCAATTTGGTATTCCAAAATCAATTGAAATACCAGCACCAAGAACAAAAACTAAATTATCATTTTGAAATGCTACTCTTAAATTTCTAATAGCAGTAGTTTCGTTAATATTATGAGATTTTGGTAGTTTTTTAATATAATTCTCATAATCTATTTCAGAAAAGTCTAAATTTTTCCAACTACTCATTAAGCTTTCTATGAAAGATTTTGAATTATATGGTAAACTCTGTTCGACTTCAATACTCATTTTTATAATTTTTTAATTTAAATTCTATTGTTATAGTTCTCTTGTTCGTTATTTTGCCTAACGTCCGCTTATAAACGTCTGTGCACATATTTTAGTAGTTAATTTCATGCAAACAAAAGTAGTCGGAATTTTTGTAAATTGCAAGTAAATTCAATCCTAAATAGTTGGAATTTGCAAAAATTCCGACGGGGTTCAAAAAACAGTTTCCGTTCGATATGACCACAGCCCTGTGCATTGCGTTTATATAGTGTTAGCGGTATAGTGTTTCTTTTAATATTTTTATTATTATCTTTCATTCTGTTCGAAATTAATATTTTATTTACGAAATTATATAATAAGATTATATTTCCCTTCTTTTTATTTAATAATCTATCTTTCTTTATAAATTATCAATTATTCATTTGCACAAACTTAATTCTATTCCAAATCCTTTTTCATCTGCTATACTTAATTAGGGCTCTTTGTTTTAAAAAAATCTTTTGTTTTAAGGTTATTCAACTCTTATTCCGTTACTTTTTACAACTATTTCAAATAATTTTTGAATTAAATATTTACAAAGTATTTTTTTTGCAAAATATTACTATTAAATTTTATTTTTTCTTTTAATTTTTAAGATAATTGATGAAATATAAATTGTTAATGTTCCTAAAAATCCATAGCCTGTCACATTTAATATACCATAAGCTAGATAATATCCTATCGTTTTATCCCCAGAATATTGTTTTAAATAGCCCCAATTAAAGAACATATTAATAATGAAGAAAATTAATAGCATAAGTATAATTATACGAAGCCTAATTATAGCTTTTGTCATTGTTAAATGCAATCTGTCTTTTAACAACCAAAAAACAAGTAGCGATAATATTATTGTTAAAAAAAACATAGTTGAAAATTATTTATTTCTATATCAATTGTTTACGTGTTAAAAAAAGTTATCAAGTTTTGTCAATATTACTTTTGTTTAGTTGGTAGCACCCCTGTATAAACTTGCCGCCAACGGTTTGAATATGCGTAGTGCGGGGTTTTGAAACGATTATTTTTCAATTGTCCACTAATTTTGTTTAATGCTATAATCTTAAAAATTAGCACTTTGCCCGCATTACGTATATTTATTGTTGGCGTGCGTTATTTATCTTTCAATTCTTCTATCTCTTCTTTTGTTAAGTTTGTTAATTCAATTATTGTTTCAATATCAAATCCCTTTTTCAACATGTTTTTTGCAATATTTTCCTTATTTCTTTTTGCTTCATCTTTTCTTATTTTATCTTCTGCATCAACTTTTAAAGTCCACGCCATACTTGCTCCATAACGTAAATCATCAAGGTGTTTTTGATATTTCTTCTGCTCTTCTTCCGATAAATTATCTAATCGCC
>CAZRWZ010000370.1:0-1818 GCA_964603745.1 uncultured Bacteroidaceae bacterium
ATCATATTTTTATCTTCTTCAATTTTAGTTTACATATGTAAATGACCATTTTTCAAACAAGCGTAACGCAGAAATCGGACTTTATAGACAAGCTCTAAATAAATCCTTCATCAAAAAAACATACAAAAAATATAATAATCGTGTTAAAAAGTGTTAAGCTATTGCGTTTTGTATAAAAGTCATTTTTTTTTCTCGAAAATGAAATTAAATTTGCTATCATTTCTTAAAAAATAATTATGAAAAAGACAGTTTATTTACTTTTAGTATTTATTATTAGCAGCTCGTTTGCCCAAAAAATTACTTTTGACAAATTAAACTATGATTTTGGTGAATTTAAAGAAGAGCTTGGTTCGCAAACTTATGTTTTTAAATTTACAAATACAGGTGCCGGCACTTTGGTTATTAACAATGTTGAAGCCTCATGCGGCTGTACAACTCCTGAATATACCAAAGCACCTATTGCACCAGGTAAATCGGGAGATATAAAAGTTACTTTCGACCCAAAAAATCGTCCCGGACCGTTTAACAAAACTGTAACTGTTAGGTCTAATGCAAAAACATCGGTAGTTGTATTAAAAATTAGTGGAGTTGTATTAGAAAGAGAAAAAACTTTAACAGATTTGTATCCGCAAAGTATTGGCGATTTAAGTGTTAAATCTACAAATTTTAATTTTTCGAGTATAAAAAATACTCAGAAAAAAACATCTTCTTTACCTGTTTATAATAGCTCTAGTAAAAATATAAAAGCTGAATTTATTGATGTGCCAAATTATCTTAGTTTAGAACTTGTTCCATCTGTTTTAAAACCAGGCGAAAAAGGTAAAATACTTGGTGTTTACGATGGCACAAAAGTTAATGATTATGGATTTATTATTAATAGAATTAAATTAAAAATAAATGGTAAAATTATAACTGTTAACAAGCTATCAGTAAGTGCAAAAATAATTGAAGATTTTTCTAAATTAACACCCAAACAACTTGCCGATGCTCCAAAATTAAACTTTAACTCTAAAGTTTTCGATTTTGGAACATTAAAAGAAGGACAAAAAAAAACATACGAGTTTGTTTTAACAAATAAAGGGAAATCTGATTTAATAATTAGGAAAATAAAATCATCTTGCGGTTGTACTGTTGTAAAACCCGAAACTAAAATTATAAAACCTGGGAAATCAACAAAATTGGTAACCACATTTAATTCCGCAGGAAAATCGGGAAGACAAAGAAAAAAAATTATTATTACAACAAACGATCCTAAAAATAGTTCTGTTAACTTGAATGTAATTGGCGTTGTTCAGTAATTTTAACAAAAAAAAGATTTATAAATAAAACTTTTCTTTACTTTTGCATATTATTTATAATTATATGTTAATATCTTAAAGAAAGAAAATATGCTATTTACAAATTTAGACCATGTAGAAACACGTGCACAGCACAAAGAGATAATAGAAAACAACGAGAATGTAATGATTTGTTGCGGAAGAATGGGACCAATGTGTGTGCCTGTTTATGCCGCAATGGAAGATTTACGAAATGATTATCCAAACGTAAAATTTTACGATATGGATTTTGATATCCCTGATGCTGATGTAATAAGAAATGCCCCTCAATGTGCAGGATTTATGGGCTTACCATTCACAATGTATTACAAAAACGGAAAAGTAGTTAAAGCAACTACAAGTATTCAATCTTACGATCAAGTAAAAGATATACTTGACGAAGTATTTTAAGCAACACACTTTTATTATATATTGGAAATCCACGCTTACACAGTGTGGATTTTTTTATTTAATGGCTATAAGAAAACATAAATAGGGTCTG
>CAZRWZ010000371.1:0-1815 GCA_964603745.1 uncultured Bacteroidaceae bacterium
GTCTTGTGTCTTACATCTTTCGTCTTACCTAAGGTCTAAGCTCTAATATCTTGTTACTTTTTACGAGAGGCACTAAAAGTGTATGGTTTTAACTACATTTGTGACCAATAAATAAGCATAAAATATTATCATATTTATAAAAAAACAATTGAAAAATCAAAAATTATTGTAAATTTGACACTGATTTTTAACAAATAATTTTATGGAAGAAAAAGTTTCTATTTGGAAGAATTCATTAACACATGGAGCCATTTTAGGTTTGGTACTAATTGTTTTTGCAATTATGATGTATGTTTCTAATACTTTCTATAATCAAAATATACAAACAATTTATTATGTAATAATTGTTACAACTATTGTTATTGGCACAATAAAACAAAAAAAACTCGAAGATGGGTTTATTAGCTACGGAAAAGCACTTGGTGTTGGAACAATTATTAGTGTTGTAGGAGCAACAATATTTAGTATATTTATTCTGATTTTAATGAAATATATAGATATGTCAATGATTGAAAGATATTTATACGAAACCGAAAAAATATATATTGAACTTGGAAAATCTGAAGAAGAAATTGAACTAATGATGAAATTTTCTAAAATGTTTCCTGTACTTATAAATGTATTTGGATACATATTTGGGTTTTCTTTTATGGGTTTCTTATTATCACTAATAACTTCCATTTTTTTAAAAAGTAAAAATAAAAACATTGCATAATGCAGATATCAGTAGTAGTACCTTTATATAACGAAGAAGAATCTTTACCAGAGTTATTCGATTGGATTAAAAAAATAATGACTGAACACAATTTTAGCTATGAGGTTGTTATGGTTGACGATGGTAGTTCTGACAAATCGTGGAATGTAATAGAACAACTTTGCGAAAATAACAAAGAAATTAAAGGAATAAAATTTAGAAGAAATTACGGCAAATCTGCCGCACTTTACAGAGGTTTTGAAGCTGCACAAGGCGATGTTATTATAACAATGGATGCAGATTTGCAAGATAGCCCTGATGAAATACCAGAACTTTACAGATTAATTATTGAAGAAAATTATGATGTAGTATCGGGGTGGAAACAAAAAAGATACGACCCTTTTATTAAAAGATTTACAAGTAAAATATACAACGGAACATCAAGAGTAGTAACAGGTCTTAAGCTACACGACATGAACTGTGGACTTAAATCATATAAAAAAGCAGTTGTTAAAAGTATTGAAGTTTATGGCGAAATGCACCGTTATATTCCTGTACTTGCAAAACGTGCCGGATTTTCTAATATAGGAGAAAAAATTGTTTCTCATCAAGAAAGAAAATATGGTGTTACTAAATTTGGCTTAGAACGATTTATAAATGGCTTTTTAGATTTATTATCAATAACTTTTATTACTAAATTTGGCAAAAGACCTATGCACTTTTTTGGTGTATTAGGTGTGTTGATGTTTCTAATTGGTGGAATAGTAGCCTTTTGGCTTGTAGGACAAAAAGCTTATTATAGCTGGTTCACAAACACTATTGCACGTAGTGTAACAGATCAACCTTTGTTTTACTTATCTCTAACATCAGTAATTATTGGAACACAAATGTTTTTAGCAGGATTTATTGGCGAATTAGTTTCTAGAACCTCACCCGATAGAAATAACTATATTGTTGAAAAAACAATTAATTAGTGTCTGTCTATAAAATCAATATAAGAATATGAATTACAATTTATAATTTATAATTGACAATTAATAATTAATAATTAACCATTTAGCAATAGAATTCTTAATTATGAATTTTGAATTTTTAATTTAAAGATTAACCATTTAGCAATA
>CAZRWZ010000372.1:0-1808 GCA_964603745.1 uncultured Bacteroidaceae bacterium
TTGTTTAATACCAATTTAATTTTAAAATTACCGACGTTTAATCTATATTATACCGATATACTCAAACCACATAGCTTTTTAGATTTTCTGAGAATAAATATTACACTAATAGCTTAACAAAGTGATGATTAGTAATTTTAAAATCATAGAAGTAAACTTAAAGTATAAACTTAACCTACAAAACATGTAATATATTTTTGCACTTTATTATTTTTTCGTACTTTTATCTACTAATAAAAATTTAAAAAAATAATCTATGAAATCGAAAATAATTCTATTGTTAACAACTATTATATTCATTGTTTCGCCAGTGTTTTCGCAATCTCCTTATCTAAAAGAAGCAGAAAAAATTGCTGATGCTCATTTTGATGATACAAATTATAATTTAGCAATAAAAAAATATCTTGAAATTATAAAAGAAGACGAAAATAATGTAAAATGGAATTATAGAATTGGTTTGTGCTACATACAAGGAAGTTACCAAAACAAAAAAGCTATTCCTTATTTTGAAAAAATTGCAAAATCAAATTATAATGATAATATTAACTACTTTTTAGCTTTAGCCTATCTTAATGATTATCAATTTAATAAAGCAGTTAAATTATTAGATGTTTTTATTAATACTCCTGATGTAGAAGAAGAGTTTATAAAAAAAGCAAAACGCTTGAAAGAAATGTGTAATAATGCTATTGCTTTAATGAAAACACCTGTTAATGTTAAATTTGAGAATTTAACTGATATAAATTCTACAAAAGACGATTATAATGCTTTTATAAACGGATCTGAAAATTTTATAATTTTATCGGCTAACAAAAAATTTGATGCGGAATATGAAACATATTCTACAAATATCTACACCTCAATAATTGGAGAAGATGGAAAATGGACCTTTCCTACACCTGTTAAAAGAATTAATACTTTTGATAACGAAGAAATTAATTTTATGTCTAAAAATTGCAAATACCTATATATTCGTAACAGTTTTGAAGACGTTTATAGCGATATGCTTTGTGGGGTAAAAAAAGGAAGAGCAATTAAATTAGATGAAGAAAATCCACTAAACAAACTTATAGAAAATGGCAAATATCAATATGGTATGTCAACAAACGAAGACAATACAATAGTTTGTTTTGGTGCAAAAGTTGATGATAATTACGATATTTATATGCTAAAAAAACTTCCAAACGGAGAATGGTCTGATATTGATAAATTAAGTAATACTATTAATACTGATTACGACGATGTTTTACCTGTAATATCTGCTGATGGAAAAACTCTTTATTTTGCATCGGAAGGTCACAATAGTATGGGTGGTTTAGATTTGTTTGTAAGTCATTTCGACAAAACAAAAAAAGCTTGGAGTAAACCAAAAAATTTGGGATACCCTATAAATACAACCGATGACGATTTTGTAATTTCATTTTTTAATAATAATAGCAATGCTTTAATTTCTTCTATCAGAGAAGGAGGAAAAGGAGGTAGAGATATTTATAAAATTACTTTCCCCGAAATTGATCCAAAAATGGCTGTTGTTAAATTAAATTTACAAAAAGGCAATAGAGAAAAGCACGAAGCACTTAATCAAGATTTACAAATTGAAGTAAAGGTATATGATTTTAGTAATAACCTACATAGTTCTTTTACATCAAACACCAGCACAGGAAATGCTATAATTGCAATACCTCCGGGAAAATATAAACTTAAAATTGATACTTTTGGAGACTATCCTCTGCAAGAACTAGATGTTGATATTAAGGGTGGTGACGAATTTCAATTTAAATATGATTTTAATATTTATGTGAAATAAA
>CAZRWZ010000373.1:0-1801 GCA_964603745.1 uncultured Bacteroidaceae bacterium
AGCTCGCCGCAAGCGTCGGGGAATTAAATATCCCAATTGGGATTAAACTGTAAATATATGAAATTAGAACAAAGAATATCTGCCTTTGCAAATTTAGGAGAATACTTAAAAACAAATATATTTTCAGATGAATTATATCTGCAAATAGAAAACAATAACCCTTGGTTTATAAAAGAAAATGTTGAATATTCTTTAAACCAAATTTCATCTGTATTAACAAAAGAAAATTTAAATAAATGGTTGTTTAAATACCCATCTTTACAAAAAGAAAGACAAGCAAAAACCGTTGCTGTTGTTACAGCAGGCAACATTCCTCTTGTGGGATTTCACGATTTTATGTCTATATTAATTAGTGGTAACAATATTTTAGCAAAGTTGTCTTCAAAAGATAATATTCTGATAAAAGAAATAGCAAATATTTTAATAAAAATTGAACCTGAATTTAAAAAGCAGATTTCTTTTACAGATAATATAATAAAAGGATTTGATGCGATAATTACTACCGGCAGCGACAATTCGGCAAAATATTTTGAATATTATTTTGATAAATATCCACATATTATTAGAAAAAATAGAAATTCTGTTGCAATAATCTCAGGTAATGAAACAAAAGAAGAATTACAAAACTTAGCCGATGATGTTTTTATGTATTTTGGGCTTGGTTGTAGAAATATCTCAAAAATATTTATTCCGGCAAATTATGAGCTAAAAAATTTATTTGAAGCGTTTGCTAAATACGAAGAACTTATACAACATAATAAATATGCAAATAACTACGATTATAATAGGTCTATTTATTTAATGAATAATATAAAGTTTTTAGAAGACAGGCAGGTTATTTTAAAAGAAGATAGTGATTATTCGTCGCCAATATCAGTTATTTATTATGAATACTACAATGATATAAACCTCATTTTCAATAGACTAAGTCTTGATAATGATAAAATACAAGCAATTATAACAAATATCTCAGAAAAATATATTAAATTTGGTAAGGCACAAAAGCCAGATTTAAACGACTATGCTGACAATGTTGATACCATTGAGTTCTTATCTGACTTGTAAAACTTAGTATTATGATTTATAAATTTAATATCAAATGTAAAAAGGACGATGCAAATTTTCTTCGCACAATAGAAATATCAGAACACGATAGTTTTTTTAGTTTTTACAAAATAATAAATAAATGTGCAGAATACGATGAATCGGAGATGACTTCTTTTTTTATATCTAACAACGAATGGGATCGTTTTGAAGAAATTACTCTTATTGATATGGGTGTTAAAAATAACAATATATTTGTAATGAAAGATGTTCCGTTAAATAAATTTATCAAAAAACTTGGCAGTAAATTGGTGTATCTTTTCGATTTTTTCTCTGAAAGATATTTTAAAATTGAATTAATTGACATAATTGATAAAGAGCTGAAACCTAACCACCCTGTATGCGTTATGGTTAAAGGCGATTCCCCTACACAAATTATGATTGATAATATTGAAAGTGAGATTGATTTTAGTAACGATGTAGATTATAATGACGATATAGATAATGATATACAATTTGAAAATATAGATGATATAGACAATATTTAAATTATCAAAATATTAACATTTGGTAACACAAAAAGACCGATATCAATAAACTTTATGTAAAAAAAACATTATGGAATACTACAAGCCCATAGGTTTAAACTACGAATAAAATTCGATCATAGGAACAAGACCTTAGATATTAGACTTTATAGACAAAAGGTCTGCCGATAAATTCAACAGACCCCTTTTAAGCTTATTTTATATTCAAT
>CAZRWZ010000374.1:0-1793 GCA_964603745.1 uncultured Bacteroidaceae bacterium
CATAGTTTTATACTTGCTCTGAGGCACATCATATTTTTATCTTCTTCAATTTGAGTATATCATTGCAACATAACTTATTATTATCTTTTCCCATTATTTAAATTTAGGAATCCTTTTTGAAAATATACTATCAAAAAATAAAAAAGGAGCTTGTGCAAAATAAAATTAGATAAATATACCTTAAACCATTTAAATAAAAACATAACAATTATTAACTTTGCAAATTAAATTAACAAACTCGCCTTGAGAGGACGAGGTGTAATTTGAGAAACAAATGTTTAACTTAGTTTGAACTCGCAAGTTTGGTTCTGTTCGCTGCAAGTGTTGGTGAATTAAATACCCCAATTGGGATTAAAAAAAATATTAATGCAAGATTATAAAAAAATAGAAATTTCTGATTTTGATTACAGTTTACCTGATGAAAAAATTGCAAAATACCCTTTAGAACAGCGTCATACTTCAAAACTGTTGGTTTATAAAGATAAAAAAATTTCAGAAACTCATTTTTATAATATTGATACAGTTCTGCCAAAAAACGCACTACTTATATCTAATGACACAAAAGTTATACAAGCACGTTTACATTTTAGAAAAGAAACAGGGGCTAAAATAGAGATTTTTTGTTTAGAACCATTATCTCCAACCGATTACAATTTAATGTTTCAATCTACAAATACTTGCAAATGGAAATGTATTGTAGGTAATCAAAAAAAATGGAAAGAATCTGTTTTAACAAAAGAATTAGAAATTGAAAAGCAAAAAATTACCTTAACTGCCAAAAAACTTAGTTCGGGAGCAAATCCAACAATTCTTTTTTCGTGGAATAATAATATTGAATTTGGACAAATTCTAGAAAAAATTGGTAATATTCCTATTCCGCCATACTTAAATCGCAATTCCGAAGAAAAAGACAAGCAAAGCTACCAAACCGTTTATTCTAAACACGATGGTTCGGTTGCAGCACCAACTGCAGGATTACATTTTACAAAAGAAATTATGCAAAAACTTAAAGATAAAAACTTTTTATTCGAGCATATTACCTTGCATGTGGGAGCAGGAACTTTTAAGCCTGTTAAGTCTGAAACTATTGGCGAACACGAAATGCATTTTGAACATTTTACAGTAAACAAAACATTAATTGAAAATATAATAAAAAACTACGGAAATATTGTTGCCGTTGGCACAACATCGGTAAGAACACTTGAAAGTATTTATTATATAGCATTGAAAATTGCAAGAAAAGAATATGCCGAAGAGTTTACTGTAAATCAATGGGAAGCATACGAAGAAAAACAAGATATAAATATTTTAGATGCTCTAAAATTAACTATAGATTATTTAAATATCAATAACTTAACTAAGCTGAGAGCTAAAACGCAAATTATGATAGTGCCTGGTTATAAATTTAAGATTATCAATGTTATAATAACAAATTTTCATCAACCAAAAAGTACATTATTACTGCTTATTTCAGCAATTATAGGTACAAATTGGAAGAATATATATAGCTATGCTTTAAAAAATAAGTTTCGTTTTCTTAGTTATGGCGACAGTTCTGTTTTGTATACGTAAAACATACATATAATAATTAGTAATGTGTAATTAGAGCTTGTCTATAAAGTCCGATTTCTGCGTTGTTGCTCAAAATTTAAATCCTCAAATACCTTTGTATTCTGCGGTTTAAATTCCTCACACGCCTTGAACTCGAACTTTATAGTTCAATCTCTTGACTTTATAGTAGTAATGTGTAATTAATAATTAGCCGTAGAACAATAGAACGATTTAACAATAGA
>CAZRWZ010000375.1:0-1787 GCA_964603745.1 uncultured Bacteroidaceae bacterium
AACATAATAAAAAAGAAATAAATACAATAGCGTTTATTAGGGTGTTGTGCATAATCACCCTACTACGGAAAAACAGTTGAGTTTTTAAGCTAACGTAAAAAAAGATTATTGAAGGATGAATAAAAAAGTAAAAATACTAAATAATTAAAAATTAGACAATTAACTTTGACGTTAGTTGGAATTACATAAAAGAAAAGAATAATTAAAATAGGAGAAAATATTATGATTATTAGAGACCAAAATGGCAATAGCAATATGAGCTTTGTAAAGTTGATAATTTTTATTATCATTGCTTTTATATGGATACTTATTATTGCAAGTTAAATTTTACAGTATGATTTTATTAAATAGTGTTGGTGAAGGTATTTTAGGAGCCATTGTCTCGATAGGAGGACTAATGCTTATGTTTGTAGGATTTAGTTGGATTTCTGAAAAATTTTTTGGAACCAGAATTACGACAAGATCTCAGTTAGTTAATGCTCATATTTCATCTCAAGAAGATGAACGAATATACAATAATTACGTAAAAACAAATCCTGATTTAGTAAAAAGAGCGATAGAACAATGTAAGAAGAAAGGATACTCCAAAACTCATTCAAACATACTATCAGAATTATACAAAATAAAAAAAGAAGAAGAAAAACGTAAAATAAAAGAAACAAATTCAGAAAATATAAATATAAAAGAGCAGACTAAAACTTATAACGATTTAAAAGAAAAAGAAAGAAAAGAATTTATTAAAAATTCAATAATATTATTTAATACACTTTATTTTGAATTCGAAGAAGATATTTTTTCAAAAAAAAATATTACAGCAACGGATTTATTTGAAATAGCATACGATAAAGACCCAAATTTAAAAATTATTGACAATTATAATAATTTATTTGATTTATATGTAGATGAGATCCTATCAAATAAAGAATTTACTGACAAAAAACGAAAATTAATTATAGAATTATTAAAATAAATTAATATGTTTAAAAATCTTTTTAATAAAAATAAATATAAATATCTTGAAGAAAGATTAGCTACAGGACAACTCAATTGGCGAGATAAAGATAAAATTTTAACATTTGATAAATATCATAACCTTAAGAAATTCATTGAATTTCTTGAAGAACGAGACAATGTACAATTTGGCTTACATAATGAAGTTGTTAACGATTTGTCATATACTTTAATATTAAGACAGCCTATTTACGATACAAATGATAATGTAGTTTTTAATTTTCAATTTATTTTTATATCAATACCAGAAATGAATACTTTAGCATTTAAAGGTGCTATTACCAATTATTTTAATCCTGAATCTTTAAATGAAATCAATGAAGATGATACTATAACTAAAACTTTAATTGACAATTCTAAAGATTTATCTATTGATGAATATTTAAAAATTTATACTGAAATATTAACACAATCGCTTTCTATAAAAGGTGCAAATCCTAACAAATATAAAACAAAAAGAGCAAATAATATTCCTTGTGAAAATAAAGAAGTTGAAAGAAGAACTCGCGAAAGATATAGTTAACTATGCACAACAATGTTCAAAAGCAATAGCGGTTTCAGTGGTAAATTTAGCGATAGTGCCTCGTTTCAGTCCCGCCAAATCTTCGATTTGACTAATTTTCAAAGGTTAAAGATTTGGCTATTTGGTTGTAACGAACTGAAACCGCTCGTATTCCGCAACTGCTCTTGCACTTACCGTTAGAGCCTATTGTCAAAATCTACAACTATTTGATATTTCAATGATTTTTTAGAAATAATTGACGAAAAATTGCCTA
>CAZRWZ010000376.1:0-1774 GCA_964603745.1 uncultured Bacteroidaceae bacterium
AATTTCCCCTATTAATTATTAAAATAAATTCTTAAAAAAAACAGAAAAAATATATCTTTGAAAAAAATAAAAAATATGAATAAATATATAGTACTAATAGCAGTTGTTTTATTAACAATAAACACATTTTCACAAAAAAAGAAATCGGTAAAAGCTAAAAAAGTGGAGTTTACCGAAACAACTAATATCAAGGCATCTAAAATTAAAAGTCAAGATAGGGCAGGTACTTGTTGGGATTATGCAACAACTTCTTTTGTAGAAACCGAAGCAATGCGTTTAGGTAAAAAAGAATTTGATTTGTCAGAAATGTTTACCGTAAGATATGATTATGTTACAAAAGCAGAATATTATATCAAAGTTCATGGCAAAGGTAATTTTTCTGCCGGAGGACAAGCTCACGATATGATGCGTGTTGTAAAAGAACATGGAGTTGTTCCTGAAAACATATATCATGGTATAAACTATGGTGATACTATTCACCGACATGGAGAATTACTTGATGGTTTAAAAGGTTTTTTAAAGGGAGTGAATAAAGTAAGCGATCAAAAAATGACCACAGCATGGCTACCAGCAGTTAATGGCATTTTAGATGCTTATCTTGGTAAAAAAATAGAGAAATTTAATTATAATGGGAAAACATATACTCCAAAAGAATTTTTAAATCAAGAAATTGGTGTAAATCCTGACGATTATGTAGAAATAACATCTTACACAGATGCTCCGTTTTATTCTCAATATATTTTAAGAATTCCCGATAATTGGTCGTACAATTATTATTATAATGTTCCACTTGGTGATTTTATGGAGATAATGAATAATTCATTAAAAAATGGATATAGCTTTGTTTTTGATGGAGATGTTAGCGAACCCGGATTTAATCATAAAAAAGCTTTGGCAGTATTACCTTTAAGCACAGAAAAAGAAAATATGTATTTTAAGGCAGGGTTAAAAGAAGTTAAAGTAACACAAGAAATGCGTCAAAAAACATTTAATTCTCGTGAAACTACCGACGATCATTTAATGCATATCACAGGAATGGCAAAAGACCAAACAGGTAAAATTTATTATAAAACAAAAAACTCTTGGGGCGATAGTAACGATTATGGTGGATATTTATTTATGTCGGAGGAATATGTAAAATTAAAAACTGTAGCAATAATGGTACATAAAGATGCAATTCCGCCAGAAATATTAAAAAAACTGAATATCCAATAAAAATAATTGCAACCTATTAAGTATCATCTGCGTTATTGCTAAAATTAAAGTTAATTTATATGAAATTTTTTACAGTATTGTTATTAGCACTAATAATATCTTCTTGTACAAAAGAAAAGATTGACCCTGTGGTGGTTACAAGCGGAAATGCCACCATAACAGGAATTGCTAGAGCAGATTTAGATTTAACACAATTAGGTTTAGAATATGCACCTAAAGGAACAGTAATTTTTGCAAAAATTAATCTTGGCGATTTAGTCTTAAAAGAAGATGATGATAGCACATTGTATGGTGATAGGATTTACAAAACCACTGTAGGAGTAAATGGGCGATATACTGTTAATGTAGAAGCAAACGAACTAAATGTTAATGTTTCTATAATGGGAGAAGATTTTGAATATAATCAAATAGTTAACGACACTTTAATTATTCGCAAAATATATACTCTAGCAACAAATCATACTATTGTTATTGATGGAATGACTAAAGTTGTTGATTTGACTTACAATAATTAGGGTCTGCTGAAAAGCTCTGAGGTGTATTAGATTTTTATATTCTG
>CAZRWZ010000377.1:0-1774 GCA_964603745.1 uncultured Bacteroidaceae bacterium
TTATTCAAAAATTTAATCCAGCGAGTAGGAATATCGCCTTTAAGAGTTTCAAGATATTCATTTTCTGAGCAAGGTACTAGATAATCTTCGTCGTTTAGCGGAACCTCGAACCACCAACGGTTATTGGTTTTGTTATTGTAAAAAATTATGCTTTTGTCAGAATTTTCTATTGGCACAATAATTTTTTTGTAATTGCTATTTATTTCATCAGGATAATCGTTGAAACGGTTTGTATATCCCGAAAGGAAGTACCAAATTATTTGAGCCGTTAGTTTTGTTGTAATACTTTCTTTTTTAAGATTAGGCAATCCGTTCCAAATACCAAAAATTTTGGAATCGTCGCTTATTCCTGCATAATATGCCAATTTACTTGCCTCGTATGCCGACAAACCGTTTGGCATTGGCTCTGTAACATCGCTTGCATCAATATGTCTTATTGCCGATAAATCTAAGGAAATAAATTCTGAGTTTCTAAGTAAATATTCGGTTGTATTAATTTGATTTTTAATTTTATTTAAACGATGTGCTTCCCACGATTTTTTGTTTATAAGGTCTAAAACGGCTTCGTTTGTAAAATGGCTTTGATAAGCAATATTTATAAAATGGAACAAACGATGATGTTCGTTTAAAAGTATTTTGTTTAGAAAATCATCTTCTGTAACATCTTCGTTGTTTGCCTTCAATTTAATCATTGGCGAAATCTCGGTTAAAGAAATAGATTCTTCTTTAAACTCGAACGCATCGTAAATTGAGTAGGAATAAAACTTATTTTCGCCAATAATAATTAGTGTTTTATCTAATTCGTGTAGTTCAATAATTATTTCACGCAATGCCGATGCTTTATCTTTGTTGGTTTTCCCTGATTTTAGATAACCCAAATCAGCAATTTTTATATTATTGGCAAAAGAAGATAAAGAATACAATTCTTTTCTAATTTGTAGCGATGTTGAATTATCGAAACTAAAAAACAAAATATCGAATTTTTTAAGAAATTTCGATGTTTTTTGTCCTTTTATTATTTCAATTTGATTTTTAAAAGTAAGATTTTCTGACAGATATTCTTTGGTTTTAATATCTGCTAAATCAACAAAGTTGAAATATGTATTCAGTTTAAATTCTTTTGCCATAATATTTTATTATATTTTCAATCCGTCTTTAAAAGGTAAAAATGTCATAAAATCTACGTGATGCACCACATAAGCTTCGGTTGTACGTTTCACCATATTTCCTTCGCCGGCGTGTGCTGCAATAATATGGCAAACCTCGGCAGGCACTCCTGCTTCTTCGGCTATTGATACCCCCGAAAATGGGTGACGTAGATATTTTCCATAGTTTCCTTGAAAAGATTTTCCGTTTTCGTCTAGTTCATATTCTAAAAGTTTTCCCACATCGGCAAGAATTGCTCCCGAAATTAGAACGTCCATATCGCAAGTTAATTCACCTTTAAACATAGAGTTAATTTTTTCTCCAGAATCTTTTGCAATATGCACAACAGCTCTTTTATGATCCATAAAAGACACTTTTAAATCTGGTCCTACCAACAAAGTAAAAGGTATTTCGTTTAAATCTTGTCCTTTCAAAACACTTCTCTCAAGTGCTAATTCCCAAGCTTTAGCGGTTTGGTTTCGTAAATTCTCATCTTTTATCCACGAAAGTTCTTCGCCCCATAACATTTCTACATCTTTATTCATTTTTTCGGTTTTTTTAAATTTTTGCTCAAATATACTCAATCCATTTAGCTTTTCGGGAATTTATGCGGATTTATTTTTTCTTT
>CAZRWZ010000378.1:0-1743 GCA_964603745.1 uncultured Bacteroidaceae bacterium
TCTGAGGCACATCATATTTTTATCTTCTTCAATTTGAGGTATGTATATACATCTGCATTTC
The DNA here is from genome assembly GCA_964603745.1 of uncultured Bacteroidaceae bacterium. Classification (GTDB taxonomy): domain Bacteria; phylum Bacteroidota; class Bacteroidia; order Bacteroidales; family JAFGXI01; genus CAZRWZ01. Next base: position 62 of record CAZRWZ010000378.1, read on the forward strand.
AGAAAATAAAAATCTAATATACCTCAGAGCTTTTCAGCAGACCCTAAATAGAGCTTGTCTATAAAGCCCGATTTCTGCGTTACGCTTGTTTGAAAAATGGTCATTTACATTATGTAAGCTCACATTTTTTAATCTACGCAGGGCTTGAACTTGAACTTTCTAAATCATACGCTTGACTTTATAAACAGGCACTATATCGAGCCTTAAATAATTCTTTAAATTAAAAAAAATAATGTATATTTGACACCATTTGTAAAACAAATTTAAATTTATTAGATATGGCTATAATTAAACCATTTAAAGGCTTTAGACCTATAAAAGAAAATGTGAATAGAATAGCATCTCGTCCTTACGATGTGTTAAATTCTGACGAGGCAAGAGTAGAAGTTGAAGGAAACCCTTTTTCGTTTCTACACGTTGTAAAACCCGAAGTAGATTTACCAAAAGATGTAGATTTACATTCTGATATTGTTTATAATACAGCAAAAGAGAATCTTAATAAATTGATTAATGATAAGCAATTTATACAAGATGAAAAACCATGTTATTATGTTTATGCTCAAACCATGTTTGGAAAAACACAATACGGAATTGTTGGCGGTGCTGCAGTAGAAGATTATGTTAACGGTATTATTAAAAAACATGAATTAACTCGCCCTGACAAAGAAGAGGATAGAATGAACCATGTTAGAGTAACAAACGTAAATGCAGAGCCCGTATTTTTTGCATATCAAGATAATGCTAAATTAGATAAGATTGTTGCAGATGCTGTTAAAAACGAAGCCGAGTACGATTTTACTACAGAAGATGAAGTAGGACACCATTTTTGGGTTATTAACAACGAAGCAACAGTTGCAAATATAGAGAAAATTTTTGCCGAAGAGGTAGCATATACCTATGTAGCCGACGGACACCACAGAACTGCAGCAGCAGGATTAGTTGGTAAAGAAAGAAAAGAAAATAATCCAAATCATACAGGCAACGAAGAATATAATTTCTTTATGGCAGTTCATTTTCCTGAAAGTCAGTTAACAATTATCGATTACAATCGTGTTGTAAAAGACTTAAACGGATTAAACAAAGATGAACTTATTGCTAAATTACAAGAGAATTTTTCTGTTAAAGAAATGGGTGCCGATGAGTATAGACCAAACGAATTACATAATTTTTCTATGTATATTGATGGAAAATGGTATTCCTTAACTGCAAATTCAAACACATATAATAATAACGATCCTATTGATGTTTTAGATGTTACCATTTTAACAAAAACAATTCTAGACCCATTGTTAGATATTAAAGACTTACGCCGTTCTACAAGAATTGATTTTGTTGGAGGCATACGTGGTTTAGGAGAATTAAAAAAGCGTGTTGATAGCGGCGAAATGGCAGTTGCATTTGCACTGTATCCTGTTTCTATGAAACAATTAATGGATATTGCAGATAATGATAAAATTATGCCTCCGAAAACTACTTGGTTCGAACCAAAATTAAGAAGCGGATTAGTTATTCATAGTTTAGACTAAAGAATTAAATTAATTATTATTACCTCATTTTATCAATCAGTTTTTTTTAATATCTTTACTACAATTTTAGATTTTGAAAAATTAATAATAAAAATATCATATTTATGTCAGTAAAAAGAGTTTACACCTTTGGAAACAAAGAGGCAGAAGGTAAAG
>CAZRWZ010000379.1:0-1720 GCA_964603745.1 uncultured Bacteroidaceae bacterium
AATAAATTGATGTTAAATCGGAATTACCTCCAACAACAGCACCTGCCAAAAGTGATGCTTCGGTATTAAAACTTGTTGACCAATAGTTATTTTTTTGGGCAACAATACTTAATGAGAAGCAGATACTTATTATTAATATAATATTTTTCATTGATTAACAAAAATAGATAAAATTATTATTTTAATTTTTATTAGGTTTTTCGCCTGCTCCAATTGGTATGCATAATTCTAAAAACAGAGAGCTGTTTTTTGTATTTGATATATGTTTATATACATCAACAAACCCATAATAATATTTTACACCCATTGTCCAGCCTGTTCCTTTCATTAGTTTATAACCTATTCCAATCATAGCTCCAGCATCTATTTTATTTAAATCTTCTCTGTTATATTCTTTTAATATTCCATCTCTGCCATCAATATCAGCATTAAACTCAACCCACGATTTATACATTAAGCCAAGTTGTGTACCTCCTTCTATATAAATATGATTTTTAAATTTATATCTTAACAATATTGGAACCAAAAAATAATTCATGTGTTGACTATATGTTCCAACTACATCTATACTGTCTATGTTTTTATATATATCAGCATCAAGAACACTCAAATCATTGAGCGTAAAATCATTAACACCAAGGTTTGATTTAACTAATACACCAGTATATAGAGACCATTGATTTTTAATTCTTATATCGAAATAAAACCCTAAATTAAAAGTTGACAAACTTTTTTTGGTTTCAAAGCCAGATATTGTTGACCAATTACCACCACCTACAAGCCCAAATTCTAAACCGTCGGAGTTTAGCTTATCGCCTAATAACAAAGTTATTAGAATCTGTGATTGAGAAGTAATACTTATAAAAAACAAACTGATAATTAAAATAAATTTTTTCATAAAACTTTTTTGTTATTTAATTAATCCTAATAGGATATTTAATTTCCCGAAACTTTTGAGACTGATAATTTAATAAATGCTAAATTCGTTATTTAACTATTGTATAAACATCAACAATACGCAAAAATAATCATTTATCTACATTAATTATAAATAATATTAATTATTTTATCCAAGCACTGCCAAAAATAATATAAATGCCCCAATCATCATTACTTTTTGCTATATCAATGCCCATTCTCAAACCAAGTTGTCGTGCAATAAGATATCTAAAACCGCCTCCATAATTCCAAACAATAGGAAGTTCACTTATATTTTCTTCAGAGTTATATGTAGTTCCAACACCACCAAAACCAACAAGTCCCCACCTTTTTGTAATTAATAGTAATTGTTCAGTTTCAGTAAGTGCTGTAATTTCACCTTGGTACCTCATCGCAGGAATACCTCTCATATATACAAAAGGTTTCATATAAAAGGGGGCATTTCCTGTTGCAAATTGAGTCTCAAATCGGAGACTACTTATTAATTTATTTTTTATTGTAGGAATATAATAATGTAAAAAAGAAGTAAGTCTTCCAAAATCTCTATCGCTACCCAAAATTTCGGCAAATTGTAAATAGTTAATATTTAATCTTAACCCTCTATTTGGTGATAATATATTATCGTAGTTTTCGTACTCAGCAATTACACCAAAACCTGAATTCTGAACGGAAATATCTTTTGGTTTAATCCATTTTGAATCTGTATCATCGAAAATTGTGACATTAGATTTTGAAAATATATATTTTCCGCCAAGCATAAATCTTGTATTTGATATTCTAA
>CAZRWZ010000380.1:0-1716 GCA_964603745.1 uncultured Bacteroidaceae bacterium
CAAAAGAAAACCTTCTAGGCTCATAATTGCCCGATGGCTGTATAAACAGAACTTATAGATGTCCAATCAAATCTTTATAAATTTCATAACGAACAAAAATATTTTTAATATAGTTATAAGGTTCACGTCCACGAACATAACCATATTTTACGCCTTTTTGATTATAATAATTTGGTTTTGAAAGTTTTAATATAAACTCATCAATACCATTATCCCATTTTAAATAATTTTTATTATATTTTTTTGCTAAAAATTGAGCATCTTTAACATGATAATATCCACAATTATACGAGGCAAGTGTTAATTTAATTCGTTGTATAGAATCAGGAATATTTTCCCACATACTCCAAATCTTTTTTAAATACTTAGTGCCTGCTTGTATATTATTTTCGGGATTATATACGTTTTTAACACCTAATTCTCTGGCAGTTCTTGGCATTATTTGCATTAAACCACTCGCCCCCGCCCACGATTTTCTATTATTATTAAATCTTGATTCTTGATATATTTGCGAACTTAACAGCAACCAATCCCAGTTAATGTTTGCAGCATATTTTTTTATTAAAATATCGTATTTAGAAAGTTTTCCTGTTTCTTTAGTAAAATACTCGTTTTCAAGTCTTTTTATATACAATCGCTTGTTTTTAAAATACTTATTATATATTATATTATAATTTTTTGAACCAATAGCCTTATCTATTTCGGCATTTAATTTATTTAATAAATTTGTTGACGATTTTCTTACTACCCAAGCTAAGTTTTGAGATAAGCTAATATCGGTATTTATATCAATATTTGGATAATACAAACTCGAAATCTTTGCAATATTATCATCAGAAATAGTATATTGTATTTTTCCTTTAGATACTAAGTTAATTAAATCGTCGGTTGTTAAATCTCCGGCAACTGTATCAATAATTATGTCTGAGCCAATCTCGTTAGATAGATTTAAAAGTCGTTCGTAATACGAACTGTTTTTTCTAACACTAATAGTTTTATTTGCCAATTTTGTTACATCAGTAATTAAATGTTTTTTTATTTGGTCTTGTGTTAATTTTATCCAATTATCAGGTTTTTTCTGAATTAATACTTGATAAATGTTCATATATGCTTTTGTAAAACTTACTTGTTGTTTTCTTTTTTCGGTAATGGTTATACCATAAGCAATTAGATCTCCTTTGCCTAAATTTAATAAATTAAACATTTCATTAATATTATGAGCCACAACAATCTCTAATTCTACTCCAATCTTTTTAGCAAAAATATTCAATAAATCATACTCAAACCCCATTGGCTCACCTTTATACAAAAAATAGCTTGTTGGGCTGTAAACAGTTATAGCTTTTAAAGTGTCACGTTTTATAATATCATCTAAATCAATATTTATTATTTGTTTTTCTATATTGTTAATTATTTTTGGTTCTTCTTTTGGAATATTATTGTCATTATCGCACGAAAAAATTAAAAAGAAAAAGAAAAATAATAATATTTGTTTTATTGTTTTATAAAAAATCATATTCAAATATACTCAATCCATTTAGCTTTTCGGAAATTTATGCGGATTTATTTTTACTTTTTTAAAGTTTAATACCGATTAGTAATCAAAATGCCTATAAATTTACTACGTACTCTAATTCTAAAATATTTTAAATACCCATTTATTAAAAAAAATCGACCGCTTCGCGGAAATAAACAAATAATATAGCCCCGAAAAAA
>CAZRWZ010000381.1:0-1706 GCA_964603745.1 uncultured Bacteroidaceae bacterium
AGTGTATTTTGGATTAAGTGGCGTTGTAACAACTTGTTATGTGTTTTTCAGCAGACCCTAAATAAGTGAAGTTTTAACTATTAGTATTTTAAAAGCAAACCTGTGAAAATACTTTGAGTATATGTTTTAAAATATAAATATTATTTAAGAAACTTTATTATCTTTATGGTCAAAAAAAATATAACTTATTAAATAATATAAAATATATAGATATGAAGAATATAACAGTAATTGGCAGCGGTACTATGGGAAATGGTATTGCACATGTTTTTGCACAAAACGGATTTAAAGTTTCTTTAATGGATATTAGCCAGCCAGCATTAGACAAAGCTGTTGCTAAAATTGGTAAAAATTTCGATCGTCAAATTAATAAAGGAAGATTAACCGAAGATGATAAAACAAATGCTCTTGCAAATATCACAACTTTCACCGAGCTTAAACAAGCGGTTGCTAATGCCGATTTAGTTGTTGAAGCTGCAACAGAAAACGAAGAGTTGAAATTAAATATTTTCCGTCAGTTAGACGAGTTTTGTAAACCAGAAGCAATTCTTGGTTCAAACACATCATCAATTTCAATTACAAAAATTGGAGCTGTAACAAATCGTCCTGATAAAGTTATTGGAATGCACTTTATGAACCCTGTACCAATGATGAAATTGGTTGAAGTAATTCGTGGTTATAAAACTACTGATGAGGTTCTTAATGCAGTTTTTGAAACATCAAAGAAATTAGGAAAAGTACCTGTAGAAGTTAACGATTATGCAGGATTTGTTGCAAATCGTATTTTAATGCCAATGATTAACGAAGCCATTCAAACTCTTAGATGTGGTGTTGCAGGCGTTGATCAAATTGATACTGTAATGAAACTTGGTATGGCTCACCCAATGGGTCCACTTCAATTAGCAGATTTTATTGGTTTAGATGTTTGTTTATCTATTCTTGAAGTTATGTATGGCGGTTTAGGCGACCAAAAATATAACCCAGATCCACTTTTAATTAATATGGTTGCTGCTGGTAACTTAGGAATTAAATCGGGCGAAGGTTTCTATTCTTGGACACACGGAACAAAAGAATTAATTGTTTCTGATAATTTTAAAAAGTAATTTTTAATAATAATATAAACCTGTTAGATTCTAAAATCTAACAGGTTTTTTTGTACAGTTAAACATGGGAAAAAACAAAGGCAGAAAAAACGTAGTTTATTCAACAAATCCAGATTTTGAATACGAATCTGATGAGGAATTAGAAGAAGAAACTTTGCCAAATAATCAGCAAGATTTACGAGTAATGCTTGATAAAAAAAATCGTAAAGGTAAGGCTGTTTCGCTTGTAACAGGTTTTGTTGGCACTAACGACGATTTAAAAGATTTAGGTAAAATGTTAAAATCTAAATGTGGTGTTGGCGGCACTGTTAAAGATGGTGAAATAATTATTCAAGGCGATTTTCGCGATAAAATTGTTGATTTACTAAAAGCTCAAGATTATAAGGTTAAGAAAGCTGGTGGGTGATTTATTTACTAAACTACTATGGGCTACAATCATATAGTGGTTTAGTTTGTTCTCATAAGGGTTTTTATAATTTCTCAGATTTTTTTTAATAAAAAATAATACATACTTTTATACAATGAAAATAAATTATAACATAACTGATTACAAAGTAGATATATTATATGGGCATAAAGCTCATAATGTTTATTAGGGTGTTG
>CAZRWZ010000382.1:0-1673 GCA_964603745.1 uncultured Bacteroidaceae bacterium
TTTAAGTTAAGTGTTGCAGAAATTCCAGTATCAAAACCAAATTGGTTTTTACCTGCAGTTTTTTGTTCTTCGTTAATTAAAGCAGGACTTGCAGTTGACCCTGTTGGAGTTCCCCAATATTCATAAGAGATAGAACCTTCTCCAGTAGAAGTAAATCCTAAACCATACATAAATTCACCGCTAAGAGAAAGCTTAGGAGCAAAGAAATACTCAGCACCTACAAAAGCATAAGCATTAAATCCAATAGTAGTTCCAGCTTTCGCTTCAGTAACCCATGCACCACCTAAATCATTTCCATTAAAATCTTTTCTAGCAGGATTTGGATAAGTAGAAGTAAGAGCATTACCATACTCATAAGAGTGTTTGTTAGTACCAAAAGCAATCATAGCCATTGCACCATAAACACCTTGTAATCTACCTTTGCCTCTTCTTTTTTCTAAACCAGCACCAATACCAACATTCATTTGAGAATTTTTCCAAGAATCTTCAACTGTTACTAATGGGTCTGGAGTTGTTGCAGACATAGTAGAATAAAACTTTTCCTTTGCAGAAGTAAAACCTAATCTAAACACAGCACGATAAGCAGTATTTGCATCTACCATATACTTACCTGTAATTTGCATTGGGTGAGCGGCTGTCCATCCAAAAGCTGGAGCAGTTGCGGCATTACCACCTATAATTTGTCCTGCATACTGTAAAAATGGTGTAGCATCAATTCCTATTGAATAATCACCAGCTTCAGGTAAAATAGGCATTCCTCTTTTAGAAAGGAATTCATCTTGTGCATTTGCTGCAAATAGCATTGCAACAGCAGCAATCATTAATGTAATCTTTTTCATCGTAATTAAAATTTTAAATTAATATTTAATACAAAAGTATAAAAAAACCTTTTCGGATTTTATGATTTTTGTTATCTTATTAAGATTCTTGTGTTAATAACTATTTGACGATGTTTCTAAATAAGTTTATATTTGTAAAAAAATATAATAATGAATAATATTTCAGATAATATACATCCTATTTTTGATAGGATTATTGACAAAAATACTAAAGAAGAATTTTTAAACCAAAAAGCTAAAGTACTTTGGTTTACAGGTCTTTCTGGTTCTGGAAAATCTACTGTAGCTATTGAGGTAGAAAAAAAACTATTTGCAAAATCTTTTTTAACTCAAATTCTTGATGGCGATAATATTAGAGATGGTATAAACAACAATCTTGGCTTTTCTGATGAAGATAGAAAAGAAAATATACGTAGAATAGCAGAAGTTTCAAAGCTTTTTATAAATTGTGGTATAATCACACTTAATAGTTTTGTTAGCCCAACCAATGAAATTAGAAATCTTGCCAAAACTATTATTGGTAAGGATAACTTTATTGAAATTTTTATTGATACTCCTCTTGAAATATGCGAACAACGTGATGTTAAAGGACTTTATAAAAAAGCTAGAGCAGGAGAAATTAAAGATTTTACAGGAATTGACGCTCCTTTTGAAGCTCCAGTAAATCCAAATATTATAATTAAAACAGAAAACAAGACCGTAGAAGAGTCCGCAAACGAAGTTATGGATTATATCTTAGAATATTTGAGATAATTTATAGTTCCTTATATCCGTAGGTTTAGTTTTAAAATATTAATAGTCAGGGCTTCACTGTTTAAATTAAAGTGAAACTGA
>CAZRWZ010000383.1:0-1664 GCA_964603745.1 uncultured Bacteroidaceae bacterium
ATTAATTGTTCATTATTAATTACTAATTGTAAATTGTCTTTCGCAGGATTTGGATATATGTTTAAACTACTACTATTATCATTATAAATAACACTTGTAATAAAATTATCGGAAAAACAGCCCATATTTGGATTAACCATATCTGTTCTTTGAATAATGGCATCTAAACTTATTGGATTATATTCAATAGCAACACTATCTATGTGAGTACCAGAAAGGCGGCAAGGCGAAGTTTGTGTTAAAGTATAATCGTCATTATTTGCATTAGTAAAACCTGGTTCGTTTCCTGTTAACAGAGTTGTTTCACCTGTCATATGATAATCACCAGCGGTTTCGTTAAGTTGCCACTCGTTATTATGGTCTGATGCATACGCTTTTATCCACGATGTTGTAAAATTAACCGTACCACCTTCGTTAGATGTTTCGCCTGTTCTAAAAATAAAAAAATAATGCATTCCTTTTGCAAGTAATATATTATTTACATAATTTATTTTTGTACTTGTTTTATTGATATCAAATAATTCTTTATTCCACGAATCATCATCAAAATCCATTATAACAGTGTTGTTTGCGAAAAAGTAAGTTCCTTTTCTTTGATATGCGTATGGATTATCCATATCGTCCCAACCATAATGAAACATAACACCACTATTAGCTCGTTTATTTACAATTAAATTTCCGTAAACATATGCATCGTCCCAATTATCGCCTTCGTTGGTAACAATTTCGGCTTCTTCCGGTTCAACCAAGTCTATTGTTCTGGCTGTTCCTTCCATATAATTATATCTTATTACCGTAAAAGCGGCTCTGTCTTTTAAAGTACTACCAACAGCAGTTTCTTTTTGTTGTTCAATATAGTTAAACTGAATTAGAGCATGAGTTCCTTGTGCATATATATTATGCTGTAAATAACTGTTTTGAACACCACAGTTTGTAAAACGACAACCTTCAATTAAAGAATAAGATGATATTGAAGTCATATCATTATTATTAGCTTGCGTAAATACACCGTTTGAGCAATTATCGAAAACACAACCTTTTACGGCAAGGTGGTCAATCTTCGACCAAATACCTATGCAATTATCACTTGTAGTTGAACCATAAATTTTAAAATGTAAATTAACAATATCAATATAAGAAGGTTTGCTTCCCCAAGAACCATATATAACCATTATCCCTATGTTATCAACCCATTCGTTAACAGTTCCTCCGCCCCAATTATGAGTAGAATTTTCGTTTGTGATTATTGGTAAATTACCATTATTATCAGGAATACCTTGTATGCGGAAATGTGCATTTTCGGTAGCTTGCACTTCAATATAAGCCTTAATTCTATATGGTTCTGTTCTATAATATACTTTTATTAAAGTTCCTGCTGCAACATTTGTTTCGGGAACATCATACAGCTCTTCGTAAGTTTTGCCCGGTCCTACCTCAATTATTGTGCTATACTCAGCATCAGGCGAAGGGTAAACAATATGTCCATTGTGAACTGAATAACCTGGTGTTAAATTTACCTCAGGTACTGTTTGTGCATAGTTTAGCACTGATATTGCTGTAAAAAGCAATGCAAATAATAATTTTTGTGTTCTCATTTTTTGTTATTTATTTATTATAATTTTTTGAGTTATTGTTCCAACTTGTATAAAATATACACCGTTTTG
>CAZRWZ010000384.1:0-1652 GCA_964603745.1 uncultured Bacteroidaceae bacterium
GTCTAATATCTAAGGTCTTTATGCATAACGAATTTATTCGTAGTTCAAACCTATGGACTTGTAGCTCATAGTGGTTTAGTTAAAACTGATATCTTAATTTAATTATAGATAATTCAAATAAATCATAATACAATATATTATTAGTATATGTTTCTCCCTTTGTGTGTTTAATAGCAATATTTGGAGTAATTGAACTTCCTATTGAAAAGTTTTTAGAAAAATTATAGAAAATACTTAAATTATAATCTAAACCATAATAGTATGATTTAGAAATTGATTTTCTTTCTTCTGCCGATAATGTAGGGTCTTGTACAGTTTTCACAGATTTATCTTGTCCATAAAACAAACCAAATCCAGATATTATTTCAAAATTATGATTTAATAAAAAATGCTTTTCAAATCCAATACTTACAATTATTTGTTGATAGAAAAATGTTTCAGGAAAACTACTTGACACTGTTGGAGTATTATCTCTAAAAGAACCAGAAAATTTCATTCCAACTTTTAGCCAGTTGTTATTCCATAATTTTCTTGAATAATCAAGAGATGGACACCTACTCTGAAAATCATTTATTGAAAAACAAAGGTTATTTTTTAAGTTTAGGGTATCATTATTATTAGCAAAGTTTGCCAAACTTAATAATACTAACATTGTTATTAATATTATCTTTTTCATAAGATTAATTATTTTTGTTGTCAAATGGTTTTCATAAATCTACTTCAATAATATCTTTAACCACAAATGCTGAGGGGTATTCTTCCGATATTTCTTGTAATAATTGTAAGGCATAGGATCGTTCTCTAAAATTACCTACTCTTACTTTAAAATACGGAGCATTATATTCTATGTATGCTTTTAAATCTTCGTGCACAGAAATAAAGTCAGCTCTTGTTTCGTTAGCTAATTTTTGTGCCGATTTGCTCGAACCAAAGAATATCTGAATTCTATATCCTTCAACACCTTTCTTTTTTGCAAAAGTCTCTAAGTGTTTTTCCATTTGAAGACGAATAGTGGGACTTTCGTATATTTTTACAGTTCCACCGGAATTATTCTGTAAATCATTAAAAATATCAGATTTATTATCAGATTCGTCTTGTGAGAAACTAATATTTGATATTAAAATAAAGCTCAATAATATAAAAAAATGTCTAATCATAATCTTTCGCAATTTACAATATTTTTTTTAATTGAACAACGGACTGAAATAAACATCAGTGCATAAGTATTTTGCAATTAATTCCATATAACGAAAACTATCAATTTCGTCTATTTTTTTGTATTTAGAAAATACCCCCCCCTTACCCAAAATATTTTTTTGGAAAAAAGTAATAATTCTATAAAATAAAATAATGTCAAAACAGGAATATCTACATTGCTATTAGAATTATTCCATTCGGGGTAGCTTTGCTCCGCCATTTAATTTTTCTGTATATTCCCATCTCCAAAATTCCAATCGGGCTTATAAAACACCAATAAAGAAACCGAGCTTTGATTTGACAATATTTCGTTATCAAAGATATTTTTTAAATTTCATTAATCAAAATAAAAATACTTTTTAAAGCGGAATTCCAACTAACGTCAAAGTTAATTATTTCATTTTTAACTATTTAATATTTTTACTTTTTTATTCATTCTTCAATAATCTTTTTTT
>CAZRWZ010000385.1:0-1618 GCA_964603745.1 uncultured Bacteroidaceae bacterium
ATTTTTCTTAGTGTTTCTTTTACTTTTGATAAGAACGGGGCTAAATTTGTTTGGCATAATTATCCCGGTATAGCATTTGCGATTGCTATAATAGCTGTTTTATTAGGTGTAATTTTGGTTAGAATTGAAAGATATAAAATACAAAGAAAGTCATCTTTAATATCTAAAAATAAGAAAGATAATAATAAATATGAATTATTAACGAATAGGCAAAAACAGGTGTATGATTTATTAATGCTAAACAAATCAAATAAAGAAATATGTAATGAACTATTTATAGAAATTAGCACACTAAAAACACATATAAATAGAATTTACAAAACAATGAATGTTCAAAATCGAAAAGAATTAAAAAAACACAAAGAACAGTAACAAAATCAACCCTATATCAACCCTGATAACTATAATAGTCAACCCTTTTTCAACCCTGTAAAGTTTTATTGATTAAAAACAAATACTCAATTTTGCATTTTAATCATTAAAATTTAATAATATGGAACAAAGAAAAACAAATCATTTGAGTTTTAAACTCATGATTACATTATTGGCATTGTTTTCGACACACTTATGCTTTTCACAAAAACAAGAGAAAATTAAATTAATTTATGAATGGGCTGCACCCAATCAAATTCAAAAATATCCTGCCGTTTTAGTTATTGGCGGTTCAGAAGGCGGATTAAAATACGGTAGTTATTGGGCAGAATTATTAAATAATAAAGGATTTGGAGTTATGTCATTGGCGTATTTCGGATTAGACGGACTTTCAAATGAATTAGAAGAAATCCCGATGGAATATTTTGAAAATGCTTTGGATACTCTTTTGTCTAAAAAAGGAGTAGATACCAACCGTATAGCTGTGATAAGCATTTCAAAAGGTACAGAACCTGCATTATGGCTGGCATCTATGCATTCAGAAATTAGTTTAGTTGTTGCAGCTTCACCAAGTAACTTAATTTGGCAAAGCATAAGTAAAGATGGTTATTCAACCCCTAAATCTTCATGGACAAAAAACGGGAAACCACTTCCTTTTATTGAATATGATTATAGCAAAGGGTATTACCCTTTTATTAATCTTTATAAATGTGCATTGGAAAAGGAAGTAGATACAAGTGCATATATTCCAGTTGAAAATGCAAAAGCAACAATTGTTCTTTTATCAGGTGATAAGGATAATATTTGGCCATCATCATATATGGCAAATGAATTAGTAAATCGTTTGAAAAAGAAGAATTATTCATATCCTGTAATATTTAAAAATTTTACAGGAGCAGGGCATGGATTTTTGATACCATATAGCACAGAAGAAAAGAAAACATCTTTAATTAAAGATAATATTCCACAAAAAATCCAATACTTAGGTGGAAATGTTAATGCGTTTGGCACAGCCATGACTGAAAGTTTAATAATAGTTTTAAAAGAATTAGATAATTTAAAAAATCAGTAATATGAAAAAGGTGAATTTATTTAGAAATAAGAAAAAACGATATAAGGGGCTTTCATTATTATTTGTTTTTCTGATAGTATCATTTAGTTTTGATGAAAATAGTTGTCAATGGATGTGGACAGGACGAATTTACATACCAATAATTTTTGGTATAATAGCTATTATAATGGGACG
>CAZRWZ010000386.1:0-1593 GCA_964603745.1 uncultured Bacteroidaceae bacterium
ATTTACGATGAAAACACCTCTTGTATCTCCGATACTAATGCTTGTGTGAATGAGCTATGCTAAAACTACGATTTTAACAAATCACAGAATACAAAATCAATATTTATAATTTAGTTGGTAAACTTCTAAAAACTGATAATATCGAAAATAGTAAAGCAAAGCTTGTTTCTGAATAAAACACTGATAAAAATATTTATTATTCATAATTAATTAGTATTTATTAATTGTTATTTTCTATTTTTGTTAAAAAAAATAGAAAATATAATATAATGAGAGATTTAAAAATAAAAGATACACCAATAAATTTTGATATAGTTCGTAATAAAATAATAGAAAGCGGATTAAAAAATGTTGGTACAGCCTCAATAAGAGAGCTTGTTCGTTTAGTAAACGAAATAGAAGCCGAAACAGGCGATAAATTTATAAGAATGGAAATGGGTGTTCCCGGTATTATGCCACCAGAGGTGGGAACACAAGCCGAAATTGAAGCACTAAAAAGAGGTGTTGCTTCAAAATATCCTATGATTGACGGAGTTGCTGAGTTAAAAGATGAAATATCTAAATTCGTTAAAAACTTTTTAGATATAGATGTTAGTCGCAATGGTTGTATCCCTACAGTTGGCTCTATGCAAGGTGGATTTGCAGTTTTCCTAATGAACCAAAATATCAGCAAAACAAAAAACAAAACATTGTTTATTGACCCAGGATTTCCTGTGCAAAAACAACAATTGCATGTTCTAGGTTTAGATTACGAAACTTTTGATGTTTACAATTATCGTGGCGAAGCTTTACGTGAAAAATTAGAAGAATATTTATCTCAAGGAGATATTGCAAGCATCTTATATTCAAACCCTAACAATCCGTCTTGGATATGTTTTACAGATACAGAATTGAAAATAATAGGTGAAATGGCCGATAAATATGATGTAGTTGTTGTAGAAGATTTAGCTTATTTTGCAATGGATTTTCGCAAAGATTATTCAAAACCGGGCGAGCCACCATATCAACCATCAGTAGCAAAATATACCGATAATTGGATTTTACTTATATCAAGTTCAAAATCTTTTAGCTATGCAGGTCAGCGAATAGGAATGCTAGTTATTTCTGATATGCTTTACAAAAAAGAATTTGATAGCTTAAAAGAAAAATTTGGTAATTCAGGATTTGGTTATAATATGGTTTATAAAATCTTATATTCTTTATCTTCCGGTACAGCACACTCTGCACAATACGCATTGCTGGCAATGTTAAAAGCCGAAAACGATGGTTCTTATAATTTTGTTGATGATATTAAAATATATGGCGAAAGAGCCGGTGTAATGAAAAAACTGTTTATCAATAACGGGTTTAAAATTGTTTACGATAAAGACGAAGACGAGCCACTTGCTGATGGATTCTATTTTACAATTTCTTATCCCGGACTTGCAGGCGATGAGTTAATAGAAGAATTAATTTATTACGGAATTAGTGCAATATCGCTAAAAATCACAGGAAGCGAAAGAAGTGAAGGCATTAGAGCTTGTGTTTCTCAAACTTCTAAAAATCAATTTGATGATTTAGAATATCGCTTGAAAAAATTTAACGAACATCATT
>CAZRWZ010000387.1:0-1579 GCA_964603745.1 uncultured Bacteroidaceae bacterium
GAGCATAATGACAAAATAAAGAAACTTATAAATATTGATGTATCAGCAGAAACAGTTCAACGATATGAAACTTCATACAGACATACTGAAAACTTTATTAAGAAATATTATAATAGAGAAGATTCCTTTAGCAAATACTAAAGAAATAAATCTTTTGGATTTATTTCTAAAAATTCCTGCCATAACAAACCTGTTGTCCCTACCAATAATATCTTTTTTGGATTAAATTTCTTTTTAAATGTATTCATTCCTTTTGTTGGTTTTGTTTGTCCACTTTTTACTTCTATTCCTATGATTTCATCATTTTTCTTTATTACAAAATCTACTTCTTCGTTTCGGTGTCGCCAATAATAAACTTTATAATTACCTTCATCAGATTTATTAATTAAATGTGCTCCAATAACTGTTTCTATTACTTGTCCCCATTTTATTGTATCTTCACGAATAGCATCATAATTTAAATTTGATAATGCAGCAAATAATGCTGTGTTTTTCACCTGCCATTTTGGTGATGATGTTTTTTCTCTATGTTCTTCTTTATAAAATTTTGTTATTCCTGTTAATAATCCAGCTGTATCTAATAGCTGTAAATAATTTGAAATTGTTGTTGTATTTCCTGCTTCTTGTAATTGCCCTAACATTTTATTGTAGGATAATATTTGCGATGAGTATGTAACTCCTAATTCAAAAACTTGACGCATTAAAGCTGGTTTACTTATTTTTGTTAGTAATAATATATCTTTCGAGATAGTACTTTCAATCAATGCATTTTTTACATAGTCTTTCCAACGTGTTTCGTCTTCAATTAATGATGCAGCTCCAGGATAACCACCAAACCAAGCATATTGCTCTGCATTAAATCCAAAACATTCTTTCATTTCGGTGAAACTCCAATGTGGTATTTTTATTAATTCAAAACGTCCTGCTAAGGATTCATTTAAGTCTTGTTGTAACATTAAACCTGATGAACCTAATAGTATTACTTTTAAGTTTATTTTATTAAATGTATCTGTATCCCATAATAATTTTACTGTTTCACTCCAATTTATAACTTTTTGAACTTCATCAATTATTAACAGAAACTCTTTTTCTGTTGATGTACTTAGTTTTATTCTTGCTGTTTCCCATTGTTGTTCTATCCAAATATTTGAAACATTAGGAACATTATCAGCCGTTACATATAAATAAGGTATCTTAATTTCATCACATAGCTGCCTTATTATTGTTGTTTTTCCAACTTGACGAGGTCCTGTTAATGCTTGAATGAATTTTCTTTCATTAATAATTCTAGTCTTAACATCCTTAAAATAAACTCTTTTATACTCCATATTTGCAAATATAACAATTTACTCAATGCAATGAGTAAATTTACTCAATGTTTTTTTATTTATTCTTTATTCAAACAAAAAGCTATTCTCAATATTTAAGCTACTCTCTGCTATTTTATGCAGAAACATATCTCTGAACATAGCGAAAATCCCACTTCTCAGGTTCAACATTCAAAACCTTTTAAACAAGAATTTCTTTTGTAATAAACAGCAACAGATACTAAAGCTCCTAGTATTTTTATTTATAAATA
>CAZRWZ010000388.1:0-1567 GCA_964603745.1 uncultured Bacteroidaceae bacterium
CCTTATACGCCCCCGAAATAAATCGGGACAGGCTTTGAACTCGAACTTTATAGTTCAATCTCTTGACTTTGTAGACAAGTTCTAAATAATCCCCATAATAAACCTAGCTCAATTGCAATGTAGTTATTAATAAGATGTTATACTGTAATTATGGATTTGTCGATTTTTTTTAGCACTTCTCATAAATTTTGTATTAAAAATTAAATATATTTGTTAAATTCTTATTTTTATCTAAGTTTATGAATTCAAAAAAAACTTTATTATTTGTATTTTTTATAATTGTATTATTACATATTGTATTTTTTATAGGAGCATTAAATTATAAAGGTATTTACACAACAGATTCTCCAGAATATAAATATTGTGCCGAAAATATATATAATTACAATACCTCTTACAGTGCTTCATTAGATGAGAATATTAAACCCGAACATTTTTCGTTAAGACCACCCGGATATCCTGTGTTTATTCTGTTTAGTAAGTTGATAATAGACTCCGATTATACTGTTTTGTTTATTCAAAACATATTAAGTATTTTGTTGTTATTTCTATTATATTATAAATTAAATTTTTATTTTAATGATAAAAAAAAATATTTATTTATTGTAGGCTTAATAGCTTTTCCTATTTATCTTATTATGGTAAATATGATAATGGCTGATATTTTACTTGGTATTTTATTAACTATAAGTTGGTTGTTTTTAGATAAATTTATTAAACAGCAAAAATATTATTATTTGCTACTATTTAATGTTTTTTTGGGCTTTTCGGCAATAACAAAACCCGTTATGATGTATTTTTGGATAGTTAATATTGCTTATGCTATTTATTTAGCTATCAAATATAAAAAACTGTATCCGTTATTTATGTCTTTAATTTTGGTATTTGTAATTACATTATGGACTTATCGTAACTATCAAAAAACAAATTATTTTCATTTTTCATCTATAAAAGCTAAAAATTTAATTGATTTAAATGCCGGTGATGTATTAATATATAAATATGGTGAAGATTATAAAAAACAATTTATTAAACATGCAAAAGAAAAAGCTTATAAACTACCAACATATAAAGAGCAATCAGAATCTTTATTGAATTCTGCAAAAGAAATATTATTAGGCAATCCTATTCTGTATAGTATTTTACATGCAAAAGGAATGCTCAATTTTATGATTGCTCCCGGAAGAATAGATGTTGAAACTTTTTTAAGTTTAAATACAGATAAGCCTATAAGTTTATATAGAGAAATAGAAAAAAGAGGATTTGTGAACGGACTAATATCATATATCAATAATGTGAATATAGCTTTTATCTTATTAGTTATTATTATTGTTATATGGAATATTTTTAGTTTAGCATTGTTGTTATTATCATTTTTTTCAAAAAAAATTGATGTTTCTATACGTATTTTTCTCTTTTTGTTATTGTTGTATATAATTTTTGCAAGTGGTTCCGGTGGTTATGCTCGTTTTAAAACATCAATTTATTTTTTCATGTTATACTTATTACCATTTGGTTTTGATGTAGTTAGGGTCTGTTGGGAAAAACCTAACAGGTTGTTGTAAAG
>CAZRWZ010000389.1:0-1558 GCA_964603745.1 uncultured Bacteroidaceae bacterium
GTTGTATGAACTTAACTACTAAAATATGTGCACTGACGTTTATATCAGTCCGTTACCACACATAAATTATATATACGATAAAATGAAAAAAATAAAATTAAAAAAACTATTATTTATTTGTCTTTTTTTGTTTAACACATCAATCTCAAATGGACAAGAACAACTAATGGGAATTGATAGTCTATATTTGACATCAATTGACCATTTTTATAAAAATGCAGAGAACGTAAAAAGCGAAATTTGGAATGGGATGCAATTAGCTCCTATTTGTCTGTTTAGAATTAATGGTCCTGCCCTGTTGTATAATCACCCAAATCCTCCTGAAAATTTTATTAGGGTAACAGACAAATTGTATATTGGAGAACAAAAAGATTTGCAGCTATTCGGTGCAACTCAAATTGATATTAATGGTACATTGACAGCTATTGTAGACTATGGACTTGTTCATTATTCTTGTATTGAAGAGGTATATTCGGATCTATTTCATGAGTTACATCATGCTTATCAGCGTAATTCTATTGAGCAAATTGGATTTGATAATCCTGCAATTCTTTTGACATATCCCGAAAACTATATAAACGATGGTATAAAACTATTTGAACAAAAAACATTATACAAAATGTGCTTTGAACAGGACAGCAATAGTTTTCAAAAGTTAGTGAATCAATTTTATAGTTGCAGATTAAAAAGAGAACAAATTATTGGAGATTATTTAAGATATGAAGAAACCGTTGAAAGTATGGAGGGTCCAGCATTTTATTGTGAATATGAATTTTATAATCAATTTGCATCTTTAAATGAAGTATTAAAAGATAATTACAATCAAACGCATTTTTTTGGAATATTAACAACCCCTTTTTATGGTCGTAAAAGTTTAAGACACAGGCATCTTGCCGCAGGAATGGCGATGTGTTTTATTCTTAACAAACATTTTGATAATTGGCAAAGTGAATATTATTCTGATAGTTTATCTCTTTACAATTTCTTTATATCTAAGTTTAAACCACAAAAAGAAAAGTTAGAAATTGATTTAATGTATTATGATATAAGTAAACTTCATACTACTCAGGAATCTTTGAAACATAAGGTTTCTTTTAACAAATTTAATACTCAACAGGGAATAAAGATTACATTTAAATTTAATCAAAATCCTGAATTCAAGGGGTTTGATCCTATGCATGCCGAATCAATAAATGACAGCACAATACTGCATAAAACTTTATTAAAATTATCAAGTGGCGAGAATAACAAATTATTTATCATAAATAAAACAGTAGTTACTATAATTGATGGACAAATATGGTTTGTTAAAAAGGTTATCCTTTTTGCTCCAGAAGAAAGTATTCTGGTAAAAAACAATAGGATTGTTGTTGATATTAAAGGGGAAAATATATCTTGGAATGGAGAACTAAAATTGAGAACTGACAATGAAATAATTTTTAATTGCGAATAATCAAGAATTACGTGTGGTAACAATGTATAAAAATAATAGCCGAGATAGTGGTAAACTCAAGGGTTTTAGCCCGCTTCAACTTTTTTGTGACTTGAAAGAAAAGTG
>CAZRWZ010000390.1:0-1554 GCA_964603745.1 uncultured Bacteroidaceae bacterium
ATTTTAAATTAAGTAGCTTTGTAATAACTTGTTATGCGTTTCTCAGCAGACCCTAATTAGCCATAAAACCTAAACCATATAAGACATATAAGAACATATAAGTTTTAACAATAAAAATATTGTAATTGATAATTAAGATTTCTGCGTTGTTGCTCAAAATTTAAATCTTTAAATAGTTTAAGTAATTCTAATTCAACTATGTGAGATTTTTATTTTTTGTTAAAAATGAATAAATAGAAGTAGCCATAAGAAATAAAGATATTAAAATAAAAGCAATACCTATATTTAAACTATCGGCAAGTAAGCCAAAAACAAAAGCAAGTATTGCTGTTATTAATGTTTTTAGCTGAGATTGTGCCGACATTACAGATGTTAAAATTTCGTTAGGAACATTATCGGCTACATAGGCTGTTAATATTGGTTTACGAATATTTTCTATAATATAAATTCCAACAAAAGATAATATTGAAAAAATCCACATATCGTATATGTAAAATAATCCGCTAATAATACCAAAACTAAAACCAAACAAAAGTGTTATATAAGCAATATTTTTTTGTCGTCTATTTTCAATAAAAAAAGAAAATTTTGATGCTTGCGATGTAATTAAATAAATAATAAAGTATAATATGCCTATAAACAAGCCATTCTTTTTTGCAGTTTCTACGTTTTGCAAAAACGGAATAATTGCAATAAAACTTATCATTATAGGTTGAATGTAATCTTTAACAGATTTTATGTATGCCGAATGAAGTGCCGATGTATTAATAATTTTAAGAACATTTGATTGTGTAATTGTTTTTATAAACGATTTGAAAACGGAGATAACATTATATCCTTTTTTAGATAAATTTTGCTTTGTAGAAATATTTAATTCTTTGGGATAAGATAAAATTAAAAAGAAATTAACTATATATGGCACAATAGAATAAAGAAAAATATTTCCGTAACTTCCTGTATAAAAAACTATTAGCCCTGCTATTAAAGACGAAATTGCCGAGCCTTTTTGCGACCAAGAACGAGTATGCCCATAATAATTTATTTTTTGATTTTGCCAATTATTTTGTTCTAAATAAGACATTATCATTCCTTTATGTGTTCCCGAACGAAAAGCATCGGCAATACCATACAAAGCAAAAGCTATTAAAAACAACCAAAAATTATCTGAAAAATAGAAAAATGTAAAAGAAATTATTGATATTAAAAAAGAAAAAACAAGAGAAGATTTTCTGCCATAAGTATCGGCAATTATGCCCGAAGGAATTTCAAAAACATTTACAATAATTTCACGAATGGCATATAATAAGCCAATTTGAGTGTATGGCAAACCCTTTTCTATTAAGTATAGAATAAAAAATGCATCAAAAAATCTTAGGTTTTTTAAAAAACCATAAAAACAAAATTTATAATATTGTTTATTTTTTGTTAATGTTTGCATTATTAATCAAAGATACACTTTATAAGGCACTATTTCATAAACCTTAATTTGCATTCTGTTCTAAAGGTAATAAAACTCAGTTTGTTTGCGAAAAAATATTATACTTTAAGAACAGA
>CAZRWZ010000391.1:0-1547 GCA_964603745.1 uncultured Bacteroidaceae bacterium
GAGGATTTAAATTTTGAGCAACAACGCAGAAATCGGACTTTATAGACAAGCTCTACTTAAAGTTTTAAACTTGAGAGAACTACTCAACTTTAAGAACTTTACAAACTTTCAACTTTTTAAATACCTTTGCAAAATAATGAACAAAAACAAAGTAATAATTGGATTAAGTGGTGGGGTAGATAGCACTGTTGCTGCATATTTGTTAAAACAAGATAAGTATGAAGTTATTGGTGTTACTTTGAAATTATTCGAGGCATCAGGTAAGTTTTCTAATGAAGACTATATTCAACAAGTAAAACAAATTGCCGATAATTTAGAAATTGAACATATAGTTGTTGATGTTAGAAAAGAATTTAAATCAAAAATTATAAATTATTTTGCAAATGAATATTTCAATGCACGAACACCAAGCCCTTGCACTCTTTGTAATAAAATCATTAAACACAAAACCTTGCTCGATATTGCCGACAAGCATAATGCTTTTTATGTAGCAACAGGACATTATATAAGTGTGAAAAAAGAAAATGACAAACATTATATACATAAAGGTAAAGATGATGTAAAAGACCAATCATATTTTTTGTGGCAACTTACCGATGAAATGTTGAGTAGAACATTAAGCCCTTTAGGGAAATATTCAAAAAATGAAGTTAGGCAAATTGCAAGTAAGCTTGGATTTAAAGACATATATAATAAGAAAGAAAGTATGGGAGTTTGTTTTTTACAGAAATCAAATTATCGAGATTTTTTAAAAAACACGTTT
The DNA here is from genome assembly GCA_964603745.1 of uncultured Bacteroidaceae bacterium. Taxonomy (GTDB): domain Bacteria; phylum Bacteroidota; class Bacteroidia; order Bacteroidales; family JAFGXI01; genus CAZRWZ01. The sequence continues at coordinate 764 of CAZRWZ010000391.1, forward strand.
CCAAAACAAATCAATGAAGTTAAACAAGGTGATGTTATAGATGAAAGTGGAAATATTATTGGGACACATTCAGGTTTAGTAAATTATACAATAGGTCAGAAAAACGGTATAACATATATTAAGGAACCTAAAAATCTCTATGTTAAAAAAATGAATGTCAAAACTAATACAATAACAGTTTGCGAAAAACAAGAACTAAATACTAAAGAACTTTATATAACAGATTATAGTTTTATAGATATTGATGATTTAAACAAAGAAGGAATAAAAGTAATAGTACGGGGATATGGGTTAAATCCTGCTAAAAATTGTATAAATATTATTGTAAAAGATAATTATATTAAAGTTGAATTAGAAGATGATGCATGGGCACCAGCTGATGCACAGCCAATTGTATTTTATTTAGATAATAAACTCTTAGGAGGAGGAATAACAGCTGCCAAATAGAAAGTTTTTTAACATGCTAAGTAATAGAAAAACAAGGTATTATAAATTAATTTAAAAAAAAGATTTAAAAAAAACATAAAAAGTTTTGCAGTAATAAAAAAGTAATTACTTTTGCAACCGCTTTTGCGAAGAGTTCTTGACCATTTTGATTGTTAATTTTGAGTAATAGCTTGGTTTACAAGTTAAGAAAAAAAAGAATAAAAAAAAGTCAAAAAAAGTTTGGCAAGTAAAAAAAAGCCATTTACCTTTGCACTCCTTTTCGGATAAAAATTTGTGAAAGGAAAAGTAAAAGAGTTCATTGAATTATTGAAGCAGCAAATTATTATAAAGAGTTATC
>CAZRWZ010000392.1:0-1542 GCA_964603745.1 uncultured Bacteroidaceae bacterium
ATAAGTAGTGTCTGTCCATAAAGTCAAGAGATTGAACTATAAAGTTCGAGTTCAAGGCTTGCGTAGGTTGAAAAATGTGAGTTTACATATGTAAATGACCATTTTTCAAACAAGCATAACGCAGAAATCGGACTTTATAGACAGACACTAAGTAGTATGCTTATATTGAAACATTTAGCTTGCTACATAAATATCAAAAACAATAAAGGAATTAAGATGCCAATAATAGCCAATATACCACCACGTCCGCTAATACCATTCTTGACTTTGCTAAGATACAAACCTGTTATTGCAATAACAAATAGCGATACGGCATAAATATCTGAAAAAATTGTCCACCAAATATTTGGATTGTAATGAAGCTTGTTAAAATAAAAAAGAATAGGTCGTCTTTTTATAGTTTCGTGATAACCTTTGCCTGTTTTTGTGTTAATTATTATGCTGCCACCTTTAAAAAATATTTTTAATCTATCCTTATCAGGATAATAATGACTTTTATAGGTTTCTATATTTTCGTAATCGGAAAGTATTTCTATTGCTTTTTCTTTATCTGCTTTTACTGATAAAGGAGTTATTTTAATTGCCTCGTTTGTTATAGAATAATTTGGATCCCAATCGCTTATATGATTTATCGCAATACCTGATATTGCGTAAACAATTGTCATTCCAATAAAAAAAAATCCTAACTCCTTGTGTAAAAACCGATTGATTTTTATTAACTTCATACTTGTTTTTTATTTTTTGTAAATAAACTCAGATTTTTCTTATAAATCAAATATCATTATATAATTTCGCTTAAATATTATTTTACTTTAATGGTTTAATATAAATATGAAAATAAGCGTAATTTTTACCGATGACAATTCTATGAGTTTACAAAACTGCACTTTAAACGAATCGTATCATTCTGGTTTTGGTGCTTTGCAAGAGTCTAAACATGTTTTTGTTAAAAATGGTTTAGATAATTTTATTGACAATAATGAAATAAGTATTTTAGAGTTTGGATTTGGAACAGGGCTAAATGCATTGCTTGCTCTAGAGTTTGCCGAAAAAAATAAAATCAAAATAAATTATTTTTCAATAGAAAAGTATCCTGTTGAATTAAAATACATTAAGCGTTTAAACTACCATGAGTTAGTGCCTAAGTTTGGAGCCAGATTTATTGATTTGCATAAATCGGACTGGGATAAAGAACTTGAAATTTCTGAATTTTTCAGATTAACAAAAATTGAAAATGATTTTCTCGAAACTAAATTACCCAGTAATATTGATTTAGTTTTTTTTGATGCTTTTTCGCCAGAAACTCAGCCCGAACTTTGGACACAAGAGCTTTTTACAGATATTTATAAACACATGAATAACAATGCATTGCTTACAACATATTCGGCAAAAGGTATTGTTAAACAAGCTTTAAGAAATGCTGGTTTTACGGTTAAAAGATTAATAGGACCTATTGGAAAACATCATATTTTAAATGCTGTTAAAGATAAAACTCGGACTTTATAAAGAGATGTTGTTTTTGTAAAATACAAAAGCGGACTT
>CAZRWZ010000393.1:0-1538 GCA_964603745.1 uncultured Bacteroidaceae bacterium
TTTTAATAGTATATCCTTATAAGTTTGCATTTACAAATGTTAAAATCATAGTTTTCAGCAGACCCCAATTAGTAATCAAACTTGCCTATAAATTCACTTTGTTTTTTATAGTCATTTGATTATCTATCGGCATAATATTATGGTAATTTTGTAATTAAATCGATATTATTGTTTAATAAATATTTTTGTGTCATTATTATATTTAATATAATAAATACCATTTTCTAAATCTGAAATATTAATTAAGAAATTATTCTTTGTTGCATTTATCTGTTTTACTAATTTACCTGTAACATCAATAATATTAATGATTTTATTTATTTGTACATTAGATATGTTAAGATTATTTTGTGTTGGATTAGGATAAATAATAAAATCTACATCAACTAAAGTATTTTCAATATTATTTGTTAAACAATATGTAATATTTGGGTCAATTGTTCCTGTATTATAATCTATTATAGGATTTACTGTTACAATTGGAGTATTATCACAAAATAAAAAATCACCTTTCATAAATCCGGAATTATAAGTGCCGTTTTCAATTACAAATTTACCTGTTGACGAACCTTTTGTTGTATCAATATTTGTCCAGTTATCACCAATATTGAATAAACCATTATTTATAAATAAGGCATTGTGGTTAATAGTATCAGCATTAGAAAAATTTCTTGTTAGGTTAATATTCGCTCCATCTGAATTAATAAATGTGCCTATATTTGTGCCATCGTTTGATACAGTGATTGTTGCGTTATTTGTAATAGTTCCTACATTTGTAAAGTCGAAAAACGACATACCTAAATTATTAGTGATTTCGTTGGTGTTATAAAGATATGTAGATGTGAAATCACCCTCATTCACAATAGTTCCTTCGTTAAGAGTGCTATCTGTTGAAATAGATGAACCGTTATAATTATTTACAATACCACTATTATAAAAACTATCAACTTCTTGAACAATGCCATAATTTTCAATATTGTCAAGGTTATAAATTAAACTATAAAAATTTGCAACACCATTATTTGTAAAACTTCCTTGATAAATGCCTATTTGATTAAAATTAATTGTTCCATTATTTGTAATTGAACCATCATTTTGTATTGAGATTCCAATAACATTTGTTCCTTGAACCAAACTGCTGTTTGCTCCAATAGTAATACTACCACCATTAACAGCCCAATATCCACCTGATGTATATGTGTCGTCCATAATTACATTATGATTTATAATTACTTCATCACCAGGCTGAGGTATTCCCATTGGAGACCAAGTTGTGTAAGTTGACCATTCGCCATCAGTAGCACTTGTGTATGTTGCTGTAAATGATATAGTGGCAAAACTTAAAGCTAAAATTAAAAGTAATGTTTTTCTCATGATATAAAATTTTAAATTATAAGAAACAAATATAGAGTATTTTTTGTTATAACAAAAAAAACCTTATTTTCATATAAAATCGCTTTTGTATCTAGGATTTGTAATTAGGGTCTGTCTATAAAGTCCGATTTCTGCGTTACGCTTGTTTGAAAAATGGTCATTTA
>CAZRWZ010000394.1:0-1523 GCA_964603745.1 uncultured Bacteroidaceae bacterium
AAGATTGAAAGAAAAATTGTACGTAGCGGGATAAAAATTTGACCTGAACAATCCCAAAAATAAAGTAGGGCGATAATTATCATTTTAAAAATAAGTAAAAGTATGAAAAAGTATTTTTTAATTGCAATTATTGGATTGTTATTTGTTGGAACAACTATGACTTCTTGTAAAAAAGAAGAGGAAGAACCTGAGCCTGTTGTTGATGTAAGAGACCAATATGTTGGCACTTGGCAATCTAAAGAAATCGGAAGTCTTACTATTTATCAAAACGGTTCAAGTGTTGGTACTGTTCCTATTGACACATCGGGGAGTGTTGAGATTACTAAATCTGGCGAAAAAAGTTTAATAATTGATGGAAAATTGTTTGTTGTCAATGATAATAAACTTTCTTCTGATCCTGAAAGTGTAACAGAAACTGATAATGGAGTTAATATGGTTGGAACAGCAACATTTTCTGGACAATTAGGCTCAAATGTAATTACAATAAATTCCTCTATAACTGGAAGTTGGTCAAATAGTAATGGGGCATCTGGAAATTATTCGGGAACAACAGTAAGAACTCTTACGAAATAATAGTGTAATTAAAACAAAAAATCATTGATTTAGTGAATCTATTAGTATTATTCCACTAAACATTAAATGGCAGATAGTTAAATTATTAATTATTTGCCATTTGTTTTTAACTTCATATTAAAATTCATTACTTTTGTTGTATGAATATAGTTGAAAAGAATATTGATAGATTGAAGAGCCTTTGTAAAAAATACAAGGTTACTGAACTCTATGTTTTTGGTTCTGTTTTAAATAATCGTTTCTCTTCAGAAAGTGATATTGACTTTATTGTATCGTTTGATGAAATAGAATTAGAGAAATATGCAGATAATTATTTTGACTTTAAATTCTCATTAGAAGACTTATTTAGTAGAAATATAGATTTATTAGAAGAAAAAGCTATTAAAAATCCATTCTTTAAAGATTCTATTAACAATTCAAAACAATTAATTTATGGATAATGAGATAAAATCTTGGTTATATGATATTCACTCTGCAATTATAGAAATAGATAGTTTTTTTGAAGAAGGGCAAAGAATATTTGAAAACTTTAAAAAAGACATTAAAACAAAACGTGCTGTTGAAAGAAACCTTGAAATAATAGGTGAAGCAATGAAACGTATTTTGGAAAAAGATGAACATTTTAAGTTAACAAATGCACGTAGAATTGTAGATACACGAAATAGAATTATTCACGGATATGATAGTGTTTCAGACGATATTATATGGGGAATAATTATTAATCATTTACCTAAATTAAAGATTGAAATAAATCAATTGATGAATTAGAAAAGCCCATAACAACAAATATAGTGCATACCGCAATTAGTTGATAATATGAAGATTACAGTACTAGATAAAATTTATTGTAAGACGAAAAATAATCGTTTCAAAAGCGGTACGCACCATATTCAAACCGTTAGGCAACATTTAAACAAAAATAATGAGTTACGATTGGACAATGTTTTTTG